>DATKPL010000263.1:0-8277 GCA_035524155.1 Rhizomicrobium sp. | reverse complement strand
CAAGGGCCTGCTCGCCGCCGATGAATCGACCGGCACGATCAAGAAGCGCTTCGACGCGATCGGCGTCACCAACACCGAAGAGAACCGCCGCGACTATCGCGAATTCCTCTTCCGCACCGAGGTGGCGATGAAGGAGCATATTTCCGGTGTCATCCTGTTCGACGAAACCATCCGCCAGAAGGCCAAGGACGGCACGCCGCTGGTGAAATTGATCGAAGCCGCCGGCGCCATTCCCGGCATCAAGGTGGATGCAGGCGCCAAGCCGCTGGCCGGCCAGCCGGGCGAGACCGTCACCGAAGGGCTGGACGGGTTGCGCGGCCGCTTCCAGGATTATTACAAGCTGGGTGCGCGCTTCGCCAAATGGCGCGCGGTGATCGATATCAGCCCCACCATCCCGAGCTACAACTGCATCAACGCCAATGCCCAGGCGCTGGCCCGCTATGCCGCGCTGGCGCAGGAAAATGGCATCGTCCCCATCGTCGAGCCGGAAGTGCTGATGGATGGCGATCATGACATCGCGCGCTGCGCGGACGTCACCACCTGGACGCTCAAGGAAGTGTTCCAGCAGCTTTTCTACGCCGGGGTGGCGCTGGAAGGCATGATCCTCAAGCCCAACATGATCGTGCCGGGCATGAAGTGCGCCAAGCAGAATTCGGTGCAGGAAGTTGCCGAAGCCACCGTGAAAGTGCTGAAGGAATGTGTGCCGTCGGCGGTGCCGGGCATCGCGTTCCTCTCGGGCGGCCAATCCGACGAAGACGCCACCGCGCATCTTTCGGCCATCAACGCCATTGGCGGCCTGCCCTGGCCGGTGACCTTCTCGTACGGCCGCGCGCTGCAGCATGCGCCGCAGGTGGCCTGGTCAGGCAAGGCCGACAATGTCGCCAAGGCGCAAGCCGCCTTCGCGCATCGCGCCCTGATGAACAGCATGGCAGCCCTCGGTAAGTGGACCAAGGCTGACGAGAAAAAGGCTGCCTAACTGTCAAGGCAGCGCGTCTTGGTCGAGACCTCCCTCCCTCGCGCATGCGCCAGCATGCTGGTGGGGGAGATGGCCGTAGCAGCGCTTGCGATGCGAAGGCCGGAGGGGGAAAAATATAAATGACCAATACTCGTCTCTACCTGATTTCACCTCCAAAACTGTCCGCGCAGAACTTCATCACGCCCTTGCGCGAGGCATTGGCAGGTGGCGATGTGGCGAGTTTTCAGCTGCGGTTGAAAGACGTGGATGACGACGTGATCCGCCGCGCCACGGATTTGTTGCGCCCCATCGTCCAGGCGCATGGCGCGGCTTTCATCCTGAACGACCGGCCTGACCTCGCCGCCGAACTGGGCTGCGATGGCGTCCATGTCGGCCAGGAAGACGCGACTTATGCGGAAGCGCGTGCAGCGATGGGACCCTCGCGCATCGTGGGCGTCACCTGTCATGACAGCCGCCATCTTGCCATCGAGGCTGCGGAAGCGGGCGCGGACTATGTCGCCTTCGGCGCGTTTTTTCCCACCAAAACCAAAGAGCCCAAGACCCGGGCCGATATCGAACTGCTGCGCTGGTGGTCGGAATTGACCGTGGTTCCCTGTGTGGCGATCGGCGGCATCACCATCGCCAACGCGCCCGCTTTGATCGATGCAGGCGCGAATTTCCTGGCTGTTTCAGCAGGAGTCTGGGAACACCCAGAGGGACCAGAATTGGCGGTTAAGGCTTTTAATGCCTTGTTTTGACCGTTTCAGTCTTCGCTGCTAGAACCCGCCCGCTCTTTGAACCTGCTGAACTTCACCACGCCCGTCGCTCCAAAGCGGCGGCGATCCACAAGGCGACAATCCCATGGCCAAGATCACCGGCAACGAAATCAGTCCCGGCACCATGATCGAGTTTGATGGCGGCCTGTGGATGGCGGTGAAGACCCAGAAGGTGAAGCCCGGCAAGGGTGGCGCCTACAACCAGGTCGAACTCAAGAATGTCACCCAGGGCACCAAGCTCAATCAGCGTTTCCGTTCCGACGAAGCGGTGGAAGAAGTCTATCTGGAGAAGAAGGACTTCCAGTTCCTCTATGCCTCGGGCGACATGCTCACCTTCATGGACATGGAGACGTACGAGCAGATCGAACTTTCCGCCGATTTCGTGGGCGAGCAGGCGCAATTTCTTCAGGACGGGATGAAGACGCTGGTGCAGGTTTACGAAGGCCGGCCGCTGGGCATCAAATTGCCTGTGCAGGTGACCTTGACCGTGACAGAAGCCGATCCTGTGCTGAAAGGCGGCACGGCCGCGCCCTCTTACAAAAGCGCGGTGCTGGAGAACGGCATGAAGATTCAGGTGCCGCCCTTCATCGGCGCCGGTGAGAAAATCATTGTCGCTACCGAAGACGGCACATACGTACGCCGCGCGGAATCCTGATGCCCTATTTGTCGGCTGCCCTGAATGTGATGGTCGCCGCGGCGCGGCAGAGCATCGGCCAGCAAAAGTGCGAAGCGGTTTTGCGTCCGGCCGTGCGACCAATAAAGGATTGATATGCCCTACCTTTCGCCGGCATTGAACGTGATGGTGGCCGCAGCACGAAAAGCCGGCCGCCCCCTGATCCGCGATTTCGGCGAGCTGGAGAATCTCCAGATCTCAATGAAGGGTCCCGCCGATTTCGTCACCACTGCCGACAAGCGCACCGAGCGCATCCTGATCGAGGAATTGTCCAAGGCGCGGCCAGGCTATGGTTTCCTGGGCGAGGAAGGCGGCGTGGTCGAAGGCAAGGACAAGACCCATCGCTTCATCATCGATCCCATCGACGGCACCACCAATTTCATGCATGGCATTCCCCAATTCGCGATCTCGATCGCGCTGGAGCGGGAAGGCCAACTGGTCTCGGGTGTGGTCTTCAATCCCGTGACCGACGACCTCTTCACCGCCGAGAGGGGCCATGGCGCCTATCTCAACGACAAGCGGTTGCGCGTCGCCGCGCGAAAAGAGCTGGGACCTTCGGTGATCGCCACCGGCCTGCCCTTCATGGGCAAGGAAGGCCATCAACGCGCGCTGGCCGAGATGGGCGCAGTGATGGACACGACCGCCGGCATCCGCCGCATGGGGGCGGCTTCGCTGGACATGGCCTTTGTCGCGGCGGGACGTTTCGATGGTTTCTGGGAGCATGGCCTGCAGCCCTGGGACATGGCGGCCGGCATCATCCTGGTGCGCGAGGCGGGTGGCATCGTGTCCGACCTCAATGGCGGCGACCAGATGCTCACCAACGGCCAGATGCTCTGTGCGAATGAGCCTTTGCACCCACAACTTCTGAAGCTGCTGAAAGACGCGCGCAAGCCCGCCTAGAACTCGATCACGGTGCGGATGCTTTCGCCCGCATGCATCAGGTCGAAGGCTTCATTGATGCGATCCAAGGGCAGCTTGTGGGTGATCAGGGGATCGATGGCGATCCGCCCGTCCATGTACCAATCGACGATCGACGGCACTTCGGTGCGCCCGCGCACGCCGCCAAAGGCGGTGCCCTTCCACACCCGTCCCGTCACCAACTGGAACGGACGGGTCTTGATCTCCTGCCCTGAGCCCGCCACGCCGATGATCACCGAGACGCCCCAGCCGCGATGGCTGCATTCCAGCGCCTGGCGCATCAGATCGACATTGCCCACGCATTCGAAGGAATAATCCGCGCCGCCGCCGGTCAGTTCGACCAGATGCGCCACCAGATCGCCCTTCACCTCTTTGGGATTGACGAAATGGGTGAGGCCGAATTGCCGCGCCAATGGTTCGCGCTTGGGATTGAGGTCCACGCCCGCGATCATATTGGCGCCCGCTAGCCGCGCACCCTGCACCACATTGAGGCCGATGCCGCCCAGTCCGAACACCACCACATTGGCGCCGGGTTCGACCTTGGCGGTCTTGATCACCGCGCCCACGCCGGTGGTGACGCCGCAGCCGATGTAGCAGGCTTTGTCGAACGGCGCGTCGGGCCGGATTTTCGCCAGCGCAATCTCGGGCAGCACGGTGAAATTCGAGAAGGTCGAGCAGCCCATATAATGATGGATGGGCCTCCCCTTGACCGAGAAACGGCTGGTGCCGTCGGGCATCAGGCCCTTGCCCTGGGTGGCGCGGATGGCGGTGCAGAGATTGGTCTTGTGCGAGGTGCAGCTTTTGCACTGCCGGCATTCGGGCGTGTAGAGCGGGATCACATGATCGCCCGGTTTCACGCTGGTGACGCCCTGACCCGCCTCCACCACGACCCCCGCGCCCTCATGGCCCAGGATCACCGGGAACAGGCCTTCGGGATCGGCGCCGGAGCGGGTGAATTCGTCAGTGTGACAGACCCCGGTGGCCTTGATCTCGACCAGCACTTCGCCGGCATGGGGGCCTTCCAGGTCCACCTCTTCCACAACCAAAGGCTGGCCGGGGCCATAGGCGACAGCAGCGCGGGTTTTCATCAAAAATCTCCTTAACGTGGCGCCAAAAAGGGAAAATCCCCGCGTCAGGACGCCGGAAAAAACATGGTTTGGGAACAAATCTGCGGCATTTGGTAGTTGTTGCAAAGCGTTAGATTGCGGCTAGGCTATGCATCGGGGTAGCTCTGTCGAAAACCGGGCCGTTCGAATGCGTCACTTGAAACTCGCCTTGCTGGCCAGCGCCTGGCTCGCCTGGCCTGGTTTGGCGTTGGGCCAAACACTCGGTGGTCAGGGCTTGGGCAATGACGTGACGGTCAATCCCGTCGCGCGTGGGCCCAGCACGCTGCTCTATCCGGGCGGTCAATATATGCGCGTGGTGCATCCGCTGCTTCAGCCCGGCGAGACGCCCAGGGACACCGGCGTGATTCATCTGCGCATGCCCACCAAGCGGAGCAGGGCGGCGGAGAAACGCGAAGCGGCGGCAGATGAAACGCCGGCGCCCAGACATGCTGCGGCCCATGCGCGTGCCGAACCCAAAGCGGAACCCGCGCCGCCGCCCGCGCGCGAAGCCAAGGCCGAGCCATCGCGGAAACCCGCCAAGCCGGTCCGGCAGGCCCGTGCCGAACCGCCGCCGGGCAACGCGGCGAACACCACCACCGGCACCAATCAGCCCGCCTACAATCCCGGCTTTGGTTACGACCAGGGTGCTGCGGGACTGAATTTCGGCGCCATGTCGCAAGTCCCGGCCGCCGCGCCGGCAAAGCCTGCGCCTGAGAAGTCTGCAATCCCGGCCAAGCCGCGGCAGATGGCCAAAGCCAATCCGCCGCCCGCCAGCGCCCAGCCGCAAGCGGCCGCCGAGCCGCCCACGCCCGGCCTTACCAAGCGCAGCGTGATCCTGTTTGCGCCCCAAGCCGCCGATCCTGCGCAATCCGCGTTGGGCGCGATCAAATTCCTGGCCGGCGATCTCAATGCCGCCATGAGCAGCGCCTCGGCCCGGGTGCAGATTCAGGCCTTTGGCGGCAACCGGGGCGACAAGGGTTCGGACGCACGGCGGCTGTCGCTCAAGCGCGCGCTGGCGATCCGTCAGGTCCTGATCGATGACGGTGTCCCGGCCGAGCGTATCGACGTGCGCGCCATGGGCGGCGCCGACGATTCGGGGCCCGCGGATCGCGTCGACGTCTACGTCAAAGCGTAATCAGGTCATCTCCACATCTTGCGCCTGGGGTCCCAACCCCATGAACAGCGCGATTGCCAAGGCAGAGACGATCGCCACGCCCGCCAGCGCAATGGCATAATTGCCGCCGGTGCGAGCGGCGATGCTGGTTTGCAAGACCGCATTCACGGACGCCAGCAGATTGCCCAATTGATAGACCGTGCCGGGAAAAGTGCCGCGCGCGTCGCGGGGCGAAATCTCGTTCAGATGCGCCGGCACCACGCCCCAGGCGCCCTGCACGATGAACTGCATCATCACCGCGCCCAGGCCCAAAAGCAGCGCACTGGTGGAAAAAGCCCAAAGAAACGCCACGGGCACCGCGACAAGGACGGTGGTGACGCTGGCACGCCTGCGGCCAATGCGCTGGCTCAGAGCGCCGATGGTCAATCCGCCCACGATGGCGGCGATGTTGTAGAGCACTGCGATCAGGGAAACCGTGGCGTGATCGAAGCCCCGCTGCTTCTGCAGGAACAAGGGATAGATGTCCTGGGTGCCATGACTGAAGAAGTTGAACGCCGTCATCATCACCACGGCATACAGCATCAGCTTCCAGTGGCGCCGCACATAGCCGGAAACGGCGAAAGCAATGATCGCCGCGATCGGCACCAGAGCGGCGACGCCGCACCAGCCGAAAGACGGATAAAGCAGATGGGCGCCGGCCCAATAGGTGGCGAACCCGGCAGTCGCCAATCCCACCACCTGAAGCGCCAGTGCGGAGATGCCGATCCGCGCGCCGCGCTCAAGGTCATGCGAGGGCGACTCTTCCACCGCGCGCCAGACATAAAAGATCAGGAAGGCGGCCGGCAGGATGCCGACCATGAACATGCCGCGCCAGCTGAGCGCCGCGAACAGGAAAGCGAACACCAGCGACGCCACCAGGTAACCCGTGGCATAGCCGGATTGCAGCAGGCCGGAAACGAAGCCGCGCTTCTCGCGCGCCACCGTCTCGAACGCCAGCGAGGCGCCGATGCCCCAGACCCCGCCCATCGCCACGCCGAACAGCGAACGCACCACCAGAAAGACCGTGAGGTTGGGCGAAAAAGCGGTGAGGAACCCGAACACGGAATAGAGCACGACGTCGATCATCAGGATCGGGCGGCGGCCAAAGCGATCGGCCAACCGCCCGAAAACGAACGCGCCCAAGGGACGGAACGCGAGCGTCAGGGTGAGGGCCAGTGCCACGGAGGTGATGCCGGCGTGAAAGGCCTGGGCCACATCCGGGATCACGAACACCAGGACAAAATAGTCGAAGGCGTCCAGCGACCAGCCCAGATAGGAGGCGATCACCGCGTGCCGCTCGCGCGGTGTCCAGCCCCTCAAGAATGTCATCAATTCCTCCCGCGGCGGTTTTCCGCCTGTCGAACCCTACAAATTCCCAAAACGGTCCGAAAGCCCTTGCGGGCATCCGCCAAGCCGCTAAAACGCTTGAATGTCCTACAGATTTTTATCGCCGGTGGGGTTGTCAACCATTCTGCTGATGGGGGCATGCAGCGCGGCGCGGGCCGACATGATCGAAACCACCGGCACCGGAGTGGCGATCGCGCTCCCCCTGGTGGCGGCCGGGGTCAGCCTCTATCAGGACGACCGGATGGGCCTGGCCCAGCTCACCGTCGACACCTTCACCACCGTGGGCACGGTCTATGCGCTCAAGCATATCGTGCGCGAGAAACGTCCCGATGGCAGCGACTATCAATCCTTTCCGTCGGATACCTCGGCGCTGGCCTTCGCGCCGGCGCAATATCTCTGGGACCGGTACGGTTGGGAATATGGCGTGCCGGCTTATGCCGCGGCGATCTATACCGGCTATAGCCGTGTCGAGGCCAAACAGCATCATTGGTACGATGTCGCCGCCAGCGCCGGATTCGCCTTTGGCTTCTCGAAAATCTTCACCACCCGCTATCACCCGCCCGGCTTGATGTATGGCGCGGAGATTTCCCCGGGCGGCGGCTATGTCCACTTGAGTTACAATTTTTAAGACGGCACGGCGACGTCGCGGAACGCGTTCACGCGGCGCAGCGGCGGGAATAATTTCATCCAGCCGGCGACCACCAGAAGCGTGCCCAGCCCGCCCAGCACGACTGCCGGCACGGTGCCAAGCCAAGCCGCGGTGATGCCCGATTCAAATTCACCCAATTCGTTGGACGCGCCGATGAACAAGCTATTCACCGCCGAGACGCGGCCGCGCATGGCGTCCGGCGTCGCCAGCTGAATCAGGGATGAGCGGATATTGACGCTCACCATGTCGCTGGCGCCCAGCACGAAGAGAGCCAAGAGCGACAACGGAAACCAGGTGGAAAGACCGAAAACGATGGTGGAAAGCCCGAACACCGCCACGGCCGCGAACATCTTGGCGCCCACCTGCGCTTTGATCTGGTGGCGGGTGAGGGTGAAGGCCACGACGAAGGCGCCAGCGGCCGGAGCGCTGCGCAGGAAACCCAGCCCGATCGGCCCTGCGTGCAGAATGTCGCGGGCATAGATGGGAAGAAGAGCCGTGGCCCCGCCCAACAGCACGGCGAAAAGATCGAGCGAGATCGCTCCCAACACCACCGGACGGGCGCGGACGAAGCTCACGCCTTCGGCCACGCGCTCCAACCGGCTGGCCATGCTGGCTTCGGGCACATAACGCCGCCCGCCCAATTGAAGAACGATCAACGCGGCCAGCGCGAAGCCGAGAATGCACAATGAATAAACGGCGA
>DATKPL010000262.1:0-3537 GCA_035524155.1 Rhizomicrobium sp. | reverse complement strand
CAGCCGCCGTGCGCATCCGGGTCAGTGCATGGCAATCCAGCGCCGCCAGGGGCTGACCCGTGCCACTATCAAACAGCAACATCAGACCTTGATGGCTAGGGAGGCCGAAGGATTCAGCGTCCGCCGAAAGGCTGACCACCTTCACCCCAAAGCGTGAAAGGCTGGGCATGGCGCCCGGCATCAACCCCAGCCTTGTCCCCGCATTGACGGCCATCACGGTGCGCTCCGGCGCAGCCACCAGGCCAGCGGACAATTCGCGCATCGCCTGGTCCACGATCTCGATGGTCTCAGCCAGGGTGATGATTTCCGGAAGGGCGGCGGAATTGATGACCAGGAGCTTGGATGCGGGTGCCATCCCGGCCTTCTATCGTGGAACCCGATGAGGCGGTAGCTGCTATGCGCAAACGGCAGGTCCCTCGCGGCCCTCGGCCATCGCTTCGGAGGCGCGTCGTTATGGGGTTTTTCGAGCCGTTATAGCTGTCAACTTTCACGCAGGAATTATGGGAAAGCTGGGACGATTTGCTGTTATCGTCACTGTCAAACTCCGCTATATCCCCGCGCCGTACCGCAGTTGGAACCCATCCCATGTCGAACCCCGCCGCCGGCCCGTCCAAGAACTGGTTCGGCCGCAACCGCAGCCTGCTCCTGATCGGGGGGCCTGTGGTCATCGTGGTGGTGGCGGTGATCTTCTATCTGATGACCGGACGTTACGTGTCCACCGACGACGCCTATATTCAGGCCGCGCGGGTGGATGTCTCGACCGAGGTAGCCGGACGCATCCGTGAGATTGACGTGCGCGACAATCAGCTTGTCCATAAAGGCGACGTGCTGTTCCGGCTGGATACGCCCGCCTTCAACATCGCTGTGGCCGATGCCCGCGCGCAATTGGCAGCCGCGCTGCTGAAGGTGCCGTCCCTGCAGGCGGCCTACCGCCAGCGGCTGGCGGACCAAGCGGCCGCGCGCAGCACGCTCGACTATGATCAGCGCGAATTGGCGCGCCAGACCCAGCTGGAATCCCAAGGCATCTCGTCGCGCGCGCAACTCGACCAGGCCAAGAACAATTTCCAATCGGCACAGCAACAACTGGCGGCCGCCCAGCAGCAGACCGCCAGTGCGCTGGCCGATCTGGCGGGCAACGCCAATGCCGCGCCCGAAAGCCTGCCCCTAGTGAAACAGGCACAGGCAGAACTCGATCACGCCCTGCTGCAGCTGTCCTATACTATCGTGCATGCGCCGATGGACGGCATCGTCACCAAGGTGGACCAGATCGAGGTGGGCGATCACGTCAATGCCGCCACGCCTTTATTCGCGCTGATGTCCGCCAAGGATCTGTGGGTCGAAGCCAATTTCAAGGAAACCGACCTCACTTATATGCGGCCGGGCCAGAAGGCGAGTTTCTCGGTCGACGCTTTCCCGGGCCGCACTTTCACCGGCCATGTGCTCAGTACCAGCCCCGGCACTGGCTCCAGCTTCTCGCTGCTGCCGCCGGAAAATGCCTCGGGCAATTGGGTGAAAGTGGTGCAGCGCCTGCCGGTCCGGCTTTCGATCGACAATAATGGCGATGTGCCGCTGGCCGCCGGCATGAGCGTGGAAGCGACCGTGGACACCGAACATCGTCGTTGGGATTAGGCCCTCAAATGCCGGACCGGCCGGAAGAAGACGGGTTTGAAGAGACAGCGCGGGTCAATGGCGTTGGCGCGACCGAATCGCTGTCGCCGCCGTCGCCGGCCCATGGGCGGGTGCGTTTTCACGGACTGATCACCTTCTCGGTGATGTTGGCCACCATCATGCAGGCGCTGGACACAACCATCGCCAATGTGGCGCTGCCCAAAATGCAGGGCACGCTTTCGGCCACGCAGGACGAGATGGGCTGGGTTCTCACCTCTTATATCGTGGCGGCGGCCATCACCATTCCGCTCACGGGCTGGCTGGCCGGCGAAGTGGGCCGGCGCAAAGTGTTCCTGGTTTCGATCTTCATTTTCACCGTGGCCTCGGCTCTCTGCGGTATCGCGACTTCGCTGGGGCAGATCGTGCTGTTCCGCTTCCTGCAAGGCGTGGGCGGTGCGGCCCTGGTGCCCCTGTCCCAGGCCGTGCTGTTCGACATCAATCCGCCCAAGGATTTCGGGCGCGCCATGTCCATCTGGGGCATCGGCGTCACCATGGGCCCGATCCTGGGACCGGCCCTGGGCGGATGGCTTACCGACAATTATTCCTGGCGCTGGGTCTTCTATATCAACCTGCCCATCGGCGTGCTGGCGTTCGCCGGCTTGTTCTTCACCATGCCGGAAAGCCGCAATGCGCAATCCTCGCGCTTCGATTTCCTGGGCTTTACCAGCCTCAGCCTCGCGATCGCCGCACTGCAGATGATGCTGGACCGCGGCCAGTTGCTGGACTGGTTCTCCTCGCCCGAAATCATCATCGAGGGCTTGGTCTCGGCGGTCTCATTCTATGTCTTCCTGGTTCACACCTTCACCTTTCCCAAGCCGTTCCTGAACCCGCACCTCTTCCAGGACCGCAATTTCGTCGCCTCCAACATCTTCATCTTCGTGGTGGGCGTGGTGCTGTTCGCCACCTTGGCGCTGCTGCCGCCCATGCTGCAGAACCAGCTGCAATATCCCGTGGTGCTGACCGGCCTGATCACGGCGCCCCGCGGCATCGGCACCCTGGTCAGCATGATCGTGGTGGGCCGGCTGGTGACGCGTTTCGACGCCCGCGGCATCATCGCTGTGGGCTTGGCCCTGACTGCCTATTCGCTTTGGCAGATGACGCGCTTCTCGCTGTTGATGGACACTTGGCCGGTGATCGTTTCCGGCGTGATCCAGGGTTTCGGCCTAGGGCTGGTCTGGGTGCCGCTTTCCACCGTCGCCTTCACCACCCTGCCCGCCCATCTGCGCAACGAAGGCACCGCGCTGTTCAGCCTCTTGCGCAATGTGGGCAGCTCGATCGGCATCTCGGTGGTGATGTTCCTGCTCACCCAGAATATCCAGCGGCTGCATGCCTCGCTGGCGCAGGACATCACGCCCTACAACGCCGCCGCCAACAAGGCGGCGAGCACGCTGCCGGGATTGCTGGGCTTGAACGGCATGATTTCGAACCAGGCCGCGATGATCGCCTATATCGACGATTTCTGGCTGATGATGGTCTTGACGGTGGCAACCATCCCTCTGCTCCTTTTGATCAAGAAAGTCCGCCCCGCCGGCGGCAGCCATGCGGTGTTGGAATGAAGCGCGCAGCATTTCCCCTTCTTTCCGCCCTGCTGGTCTCGGCTTGCACGGTGGGCCCGGACTTCAAGGCGCCCATGGCGCCGCCGGTTTCGACCTATGCGGCCAAGGGCGATGCGCCCGCGCCCAACGACCAGCGCGTGGCGCTGGGCAAAGAGATCGCGGGCGACTGGTGGACAGGCTTCCAGTCCCCGTCGCTGAACGACGTGATCCATGAGGCGCTGGCCGGCAATGAAGACACCGAAGCCGCCAAGGACCGGATGGCCGAGGCGGAAGAAGATGTGAACGCGGCGGAAGGGGCGCTCCTGCCGCAAGT
>DATKPL010000261.1:0-8497 GCA_035524155.1 Rhizomicrobium sp. | reverse complement strand
TATCTCCGACAATTCGAGATCGGCCATTTCCTCCGCCAGCAACGCAATGGTGCTGGATGCGGCCTGGTTGCGTTTTGCGGCGCGTTGCGTGTCTATGATCTTGCGTTTCGCCGCAACCAGCAGCCACGCCTCGGGATTGTCCGGAACGCCGGTTGCGGGCCAGCTTTTCAAGGCCGCCGCGAACGCTTCCGAAAGGGCGTCTTCCGCCGCCGGCAGGTCACGGGTGCGCGATGACAGAAGGGCGACGAGCTTGCCATAGCTTCTTCGCGCCACTGTCTGCGCGACATGGTGGATCTCGCCGCCCCCGGTCATTTCGGTTCTGTCCGTCAGCCCTGCATGGGCCAGATGGGCCGCACTTCCACGCTGCCGTGATGCGCGCTGGGACAGCGAGCCGCCCATTTCAGCGCCGCGTCGAGGTCAGGCACGTCGATAAGATAATAGCCCGCCAATTCTTCCTTGGTTTCCACGAATGGGCCATTGACCACCTTGGACTTGCCCTGGTCCACCTTGACGGTGGTTGCGTCGCCCGCTGGCCTCAAGCGGCGCGAATCCACCAAGACTTTCTCGTTCTGCAGCGCCTGCGTGTAGGCCATGTAAGCGCCGGCGGCTTTTTCCATTTGCGCAGGCGTCATCGCCATGAATTGCTTGGGGTCGCTGAAAAGCACCAACATGTATTCCACTGTCATTCTCCCTTTTGAGCCTGGATTGGCACCCCATGACGCGTCCATAGGCGGGATTTCGACAGAGTACACGACAAATCCTATTTGCGCGGCCTCTGTTCGGGCGTCGCGGGAACATGGCCGGCAGGCCGATTTTCGCCGGCGCTTTTCCGTTGCTTTCAATATCCCGGCGGCGGCCCGTAATAACCGGGCGGCGGCGCGTAATAGAGTCTGGGCGGCGGCGGGCCATAGTAAGCCGGCGGCGGGGGAGGAGGTGGTGGCGCGGGACTGACCGCGGCGCCCAGAATCGCAAAGGGCAGGGTGGCGATGGTCGCCGCGCCAACGATCACGCCGCCCACCAGCCCCAGAACCGGCCCCGGGCCACGATGATAATAGCCGCGATGGTGATACCAGTCCGCGGAAGCCGCCGAACTGGTTGCCGCCAAAACCAGGGCCGTCAAACCCGCCGCGATCACGCCTTTGCGCATGGCAATTCTCCCAGAACCGGTGCGAGAATATGATCGGGCGACCTGAACCGGGCATGAATGGCGAACGCGTAATCTCAAACGTCAAGTCCAAAGTTCCCAAAAAACCCGCCTGCCAAAGCGTGGGAACAAGCTTATACTTGCATCAAAGGTCGCGGGTCTCTCGTGACCGACGGCACATGCCGCCGCGCCGCTCGAGCGCCCCCGGCCATAACAGGCCAGGAGGAAGGCGCATGACAATCCGCAATCCCATCGAATGGGGTGGCTCGCAGCTTGTGAGCACCGCCAGGGCGTTGAGTTCAGTCGGTCATTCTCTGCATCACGTCCAGGACACCATCCATTCTCCCGCTCCCACCATTCGTCACATTCGCGTGGCCGACATCAGGGATGCGATTCGCAGCGGCTTTGAGGATTTTGAAGCGTATCGCAGCGACGTGGTGATGTTGTGCGTGGTCTATGCGGCGGTGGGATTGCTTCTGACACGGCTGGTATTCGGCAATGACCTGATCCCCCTTGTCTTCCCGTTGGCTTCAGGCTTCGCCATCCTCGGTCCGTTCGCGGCACTGGCGCTCTACGAGATGAGGCGCATGCGCGAACGCGGCGTGCCGGTCAGCTGGGCCAATGCCTTTGACGTGCTCAAGGCGCCCGCGATCGGCTCCATCATGGTCCTGGGCGCGGGTCTGGTGGCGTTGTTCCTGCTGTGGATCCTGGCGGCATGGACGATCTATGCCCGCACGATGGGTACTCCGCCAGTGACTTCGATCAGCGGCGGCGTGCTGATCTATGCCAACACGATGAGCACCCCGCCGGTGACCTCGATCAGCGGGTTCATGCATGACGTGTTCCGCACCACCGGCGGCCAGACGATGATTGTGTTGGGTATCGGCGTGGGCTTCCTGTTCGCGTTGGCGGCGATGATGATCAGTGTGGTCTCGTTCCCGCTGCTGTTGGATCAGGATGTGGGTCTGGACACCGCCGTAAGCACGTCGGTGAAAGCCGTGATCGCCAATCCGGGACCGATGGCGGTGTGGGGCCTGACGGTTGCGGGCCTGCTGGTGCTGGGCTCCATCCCCGCTTTTATCGGCCTGGTGGTGGTGATCCCGGTCCTGGGCCACGCCACTTGGCACCTCTACCGCAAGCTGGTCGTGCCGCGGCCGCCGCCTGTCCCTTAATAGGGCGTGCCGTCCTTGCGGAAGAACCGTCGGCTGCCGTCCGGCTGCGAGACAAGGTGCATGTCCACGTCAGGATAGTGCACATCGTCGCCGGGGCTGCGGTCGCCGACCACCAGCAGCAGCACATCCTTGTCCGTGCGGTTGATGAAACGGTGCGCGTCGCCCGTTCCGGCGGGAAAGCCGGCGCACATGCCGGGCTTCAATTGCTGCGGGCCGTCACTGGTCTCGAGGATCGGCTCGCCTTCCAGCACATAAACGAATTCGTCCTGGGCGGTGTGGGCATGGCGGTGGGATGACTGCCCGCCCGGCACAATCCTGGTCAGCACCACGCCATAATGCCTGATGCCGGCATGATCGCCGATGCGCCGGTTGTAACGCTTTGTGTTGTCGGTGTGATAGGGCGGCGGATAGGTGGTGGCGTTGCTTTCCTTGGCATCGGCGGGATCAAAGGCGGGCATTTTCAACATCGCGGGACCTCCAGGGACGCAATCTCTTAGCAGGTTCCCTGCGCGCCGGTGCTTGCGAAAAACGCAAAGCGCCTAGCCGATGAGATCGCTTGCCTCGGGATGGCGAGCAAACCAGGCCACGGCATAAGAGCAGCGCGGCACCAGCTTGAAATTACTCTCTCTGGCGCGCGCCACGATCGCATCCATCAGCCGCGCCGCTGCACCCGTGCCCCGCAGCTCCGGATCGGCCTCGACATGGGTGAGGACATAGCGGCCGTCATGGGCGCGGTAATTGGCGAAGGCCAGATGACCATTCTCTTCCAGCTCGAAACGGTGAAGCGCCTCGTTGTCGATCATCGATGTGTCGGTCCTTTTTTGGGCTCCGCATACATCCAGGGCAGGGCCAGGCCGATGGGCACCATCCAGAGCAGGCCGGCCAGGGCATAGAACAGCAGACTCACATACCAGGTCGCATGCGGCAGAATGCGCACCGCAAGCCCGGTCATGAAGAGGGCATAAATCACCAGCCAGATCAGGCTGAGAATGGCGCAGATAAGCTTTTTCGTGTGCGGGGTCATCAGGCACTCAGGGTGAAGCGGTAGGGCATAAAATATTCCCATAAGTAGGGCTGCATGCCGCATACTGGCAAGAGTGGACCTGAGCCGCCACCCGCGATATGGGAGCCTATGTCCTCGCGCAAACAGGTCGGCATCTGGCTGCTCGCCATCGCCCTTATCATCCTCGCCATGGTTACCATTGGCGGACTGACGCGGATCACGGGCTCGGGCCTGTCCATCACCGAGTGGGATCCCATCATGGGCGCGTTCCCGCCCATCACGCACGCCCAATGGGCCGAGGCTTTCGCCAAATACCAGAAGATTCCCCAGTATCTGCTGGAGAACCGGGGCATGAGCCTGGAGGCGTTCAAAGGCATTTTTTGGTGGGAATGGTCGCATCGTCTCTTGGGCCGGTTGTTGGGCGTGATCTTTATCGTGCCCTTTTTGTGGTTCGCCTGGACCGGCGCGATCAAAAAGAGCGAATGGCCGCGCATGCTGGTGCTGTTCCTGCTGGGCGGGCTGCAAGGCTTCATCGGCTGGTGGATGGTGGAGTCGGGTCTGGAGACGCGCGTCTCGGTCAGCCAGTACCGTTTGGCGATCCATCTGGGCACGGCGCTGTTGCTGCTGGTCGCCATTCTCTGGATCGCGCTGGAATATCTGCGCGATTTGAAGAGCACGTCAAAACCAGCGGGCAGAGCTTTCAGTTTCGCTGTCCTGGTCTATTGCCAGATGCTGCTGGGCGCGCTGGTCGCGGGCCTTCACGCTGGGCTGATCTACAACACCTGGCCCGACATGAATGGCCGCTTCGCGCCGGAAAATCCGTTCTTCTCCAAACCCTGGTGGATCAATTTTTTCGAGAATCCAGGACTGGCGCAATTCGATCACCGCATCGGCGCCTATATCGTGGCGGCTTTCGCGCTCTTTATCTATGCGCGCGGATTGAAGCTCAGCGGCTACGCCAAGGCCACGGCCAAGCTGGTAGCCGCCATTACGGTCTTTCAGATTGCGCTCGGCATCATCACCTTGCTGCTGCAAGCTCCCGAGGCATTGGCCGCCTTCCACCAAGTGACGGCGGCGACCTTGTTATGCGCCGCGGTCTGGCACGCCTATGAGTTGAGACATTATCCCCCCATCGCCTGATCGAGATCGGCGATGATGTCGGCCACGTCTTCGATGCCGATGGACAACCGCACCACGTCGTTGCCGGCGCCGGCCTTGGCGCGATCTTCGTCGGACAGTTGGCGATGGGTGGTGGAGGCGGGATGGATGATCAGGCTCCTGGTGTCGCCGATATTGGCAAGGTGCGTGAACAGTTGCACGCCATTGACCATCTTCAAGCCCGCCTCATAGCCGCCCTTGAGGCCGAAGGTGAACACGCTGCCGGCGCCTTTGGGGCAGTACTTTTTATGCAGCGCATAGCTGGGATTGTCTTCCAGGCCGGCATAATTGACCCAGGCCACTTTGGGATTGGCTTTCAGCCAGCGCGCCACGGCCAACGCATTGTCGCTGTGTTTCTGGACGCGCAGCGGCAAGGTCTCGGTGCCCGTCAGCACCAGGAACGCGTTCATCGGCGAGAGCGCAGGACCCAGATCGCGCAGGCCCAGCACGCGCGTGGCGACGGCAAAGGCCATGTCGCCGAATGTCTCCCACATCCGCATGCCGTGATAGGACGGGTTGGGTTCGGACAAAGTGGGGAATTTGCCGCTGCCCCAATCGAAGCGCCCGCCATCGACGATCACGCCCGCCATGGAGTTGCCATGGCCGCCCAGGAATTTCGTGGCCGAGTGCAACACGATATCCGCGCCCCATTCGACCGGGCGGATCAGGTAGGGCGTGGCCAGGGTGTTGTCGATGATCAGCGGCACGCCCGCGTCATGGGCGATCTTGGCCAGCGCCGCGATGTCGGTGATCAGCCCGCCAGGGTTGGCGATGCTTTCGGCATAAAGCGCCTTGGTCTTGTCGGTGATCTGGGCCTTGAAACTGTCCGGCTCGCGTGTGTCGGCCCATTTCACATGCCAGTCGAATTTGGCGAAGCCTTGCGAGAATTGGTTGACCGAGCCGCCGTAAAGTTGGCGCGCCGAGACGATTTCGCTGCCAGGGCTCATCAGGGTGTGCAGCGCCAGAAGCTGCGCGGCATGGCCGGACGCGCAAGCCAGACCGGCGCGGCCATTCTCCAGCGCCGCCACGCGTTCTTCCAACACCGCGTTGGTCGGGTTCATGATGCGCGAATAGATGTTGCCGAAGACCTGGAGATTGAAAAGGGCCGCCGCATGATCGGCGTCTTCGAAGGCATAGGCCGTAGTCTGATAGATCGGAGTGGCGCGCGCCCCGGTGGCGGGATCGGGCTGGGCGCCCGCATGCACGCTCAAAGTGCTGAAACCGTAATCGGCCATGTCTCATGTCCTCAAGTAGCGAAGCGGTAGGACATATAACATGTCCTCAAGTAGCGAAGCGGTAGGACATACAATATGCCCCTTATTGCGGCGGTAGTTTCACGCCTTCTGCCCTGCAATCTCTAACCTTGCAATAATTCAGGAATGCGGCAGTGCGCACCTTGATCAGGGCGCCCGATTCCGCCGACAGAACCTGGTCCATCGCCTTGGGGTTTTTGGCGGCTATGGCGGCGCGTTGCTGGACCGTTTGGTTGAATTTGACCAGCGCCGCGGCTTCCTTCGACGACAGCGTCACCGAACCCGGATCGGGCCAGACCACGGCTCCGGTGGGAGCGCGGTTGCGGGAGACAATGGATTGGCCTTCCGGGCTCTCATAAAAGCCCACTTCGGCCGACAGCAGCGCGGCAGGATAGAGTCCGGCATAGGCACGGGCGATCTGCTCGTCGGCCACCGCGATCATCGGCTGGTTGTCGGTGATAGCCTGGTCGAAATTCTGCCGGAAAATGTCGGGCGCAGCGGTCGAGGTGGCGAGGCCGCTCTCGAAATTCCTCAATAATACCGTCACGCCGCCTTCGTAATGCACCAGCTTGCGGGCCAGATCGAGATTGTCGGCGGCCTCAGCCGCGGTTGCTGCCAGCAGAAAGGCAAACGCAAGCGGGAGCACATCATGCCGCATGGGCAAGACCCAGATCCTTCTCGACCCGCCTGATCCAGGTTTGGATGTGCGGATAACGAGCAAGGTCGAACCCGCCTTCACCGGCCCAGCGCGTATAAGCGACCAGGGCGATGTCGGCGAGGGTGAGTGTCTCGCCCACGAAATAAGGTCGGGTGGCGAGATGATCGTTCATCACGGTGAGCACGCGCTCGCCCCTGGGCATCAGGTTCGGGTCGATCTGGTGCTCGGGTTTCTTCAGATAAGTCTTGTGGAAGCGGCGCACCGCAATCACGGTTTCGTGGCTGTATTGTTCCCAGAACATCCATTGCAGCATCTGGGCGCGCGCGAAAGCGTCCCCCGGGATCAGATCCGATCCTTCCGCCAGATGAAAAACGATCGCGTTGGATTGCGCCAGGGTACGGCCATCCGGCCATGCCACGACCGGCACCTGGCCGGCGGGATTCAATTTCATGAATTCGGGGGTGCGTGTTTCCGCTTTGAGCACGCTGGTCTCGACCCAGCGATAAGGGATGCCCAATCGGTCGCAGACGAATTTTATCTTCAGGCAATTGCCCGAAATGGAGTCGCCGTAAATGGTGAGCGCAGTCATAGCCGCTTCAGGCTGCCGCCCTTGCCGAAGAGGAGCGGCTTGCGGTTGTCGATTACTTTGCGGTTGATGCCCATCCAGCCCAGCTCGCCCGAGAAACGGCCATGCTCGATCTTGGGGCAACGGTCCATGATCACCGTCAGTCCGGCATCCTCGGCCAGTTTGGCGGCTTCCTCGCTCACCACGCCCAGCTGCATCCAGACATATTTGAAGCCCAGCCGGTCTTTTTCGGCCAGCGCTTCGCGCACGATCTCGGGCGCATATTTGGCCTCGCGGAAGATGTCGATCATGTCCACGGGCGCTGGCACGTCCTTCAGGCTCGCATAGACTTTCTGCCCCAGTATTTCCTTGCCGGCGGCTCCGGGATTCACGGGAATGATTTTGTAACCCTTGTTCAAGAGATACATCATCGCGAAATAGGACGGACGGATCTCGTTGCCGCTGGCGCCCACCATCGCGATGGTCTTGACCGAGCGCAGGATGGTTTTGATCAGGGTATCGGGATAATTCATTCCGGCCACTTCATTCCTTTTATGGCCGCTTATTGCGGCCATTGGGCAGGTCTTTTCTCCAGGAAGGCGCAGACACCTTCTTCCGCTTCCGCGTCGAGCATGTTTTCCGTCATCACGCGCGAGGCATAATCATAAGCCTCGGCCAGCGGCATCTCGATCTGGCGATAGAAGGCTTCCTTTCCCGTGCGCACAGTGGCGCGCGGCTTCCCCGCTATCTTCCGCGCCAGCGCCATGGTTTCGCTTTTGAGCGCGGCAGGGCCGACCACGCGATTGACCAGGCCCAGCCGCTTCGCGTCATTGGCGCTGACCGGTTCTCCCGTCAGCAGCATCTCCATCGCCGGCTTGCGGCCGATGCTGCGCGACAGCGCCACCATGGGCGTCGAACAGAAAAGGCCGATATCCACGCCGGGCGTGGCAAAGCGCGCGGCTTCGGATGCAATCGCCAGATCGCAGCTCGCAACCAATTGGCAGCCGGCCGCGGTGGCGGTGCCTTGCACTTCGGCAATGACAGGCTTGGGCAAGCTGACGATCTGCTGCATCAGTGCCGAGCATTGGCGAAAGAGGGCGGCGAAGGCGGCGGCGCCCTTGTCACCCTCGGCGCGGCGCGCGGTCATCTCTTTCAGGTCATGGCCGGAGGAAAATACATTTCCCTCCGCCGCCAGGATCACCACCCGCACGCTGGTGTCTGCGGCGGCGCTCTCCAGCGCATCGGCCAAAGCGCCCATCAGCGCCGAACTCAGCGCGTTGCGGGCCTGGGGCCGGTTGAGGGAAATCCGCAAGACCGCGCCGTCGCGGGTCGTGAGCAGCAGGGAATCCTGATGGGGTGCGTTCATGGGCGGAATGTAGTGCGACAGGGCGGCAAATTCACGATATCTGCCGGAAACACAGGAATACGTAGTTGACACCACAAGAGGAAAAGCTTATAAAATAGCCCATTAAATGAGGCTCCTATGGGCAAAGACATACTAGCTGCGGCGCATTTTCATAGCGAGGACGAGGCTCGGAAGTGGT
>DATKPL010000260.1:0-3942 GCA_035524155.1 Rhizomicrobium sp. | reverse complement strand
GCGTTCGGGCTCGATCACCGCAGAAGCATGTCCGCCCAATGGGGTTGGCTTGTGGTCAATGGCGTGGTGGACCTGGTGCTGGCGGGATTGATCGTCTGGGCGCTTCCCGGCTCGGCGGTATGGGCGCTGGGTCTGATCGTGGGCATCGATCTTCTGTTCGGCGGTTGGTCGTTGATCGCCATGGCGCTCAGCGCCCGCCAGGCAATTTGACGAGTTTTGACTTTGCAGGACGTTTCGGCACTCTGCTTTCGCATTTTCGGGAATGGTCCGGGGCATGAGCCTTGAAACAGTGCGCGATTTTTTCGCCCGCTATGCGCCCGATATCGAAATCATCGAGCTTCCCGGCAGTACGGCAACAGTGGAGCTTGCCGCCGCCGGGCATGGCGTGACGCCAGGCCAGATCGCCAAGACGCTTTCGCTCAAGGTTCAGGATCGCCCTTTCTTGGTGGTGACACGGGGCGATGCCAGGCTCGACAACAGGAAAGCCAAGACCCGTTTCGGCGGCAAGGTGACCATGCTGGGGCCCGACGAAGTGCTGTCCGTCACCGGCCATGCCGTGGGCGGTGTCTGTCCGTTCGGGCTGGCTTCGCCTTTGCCGGTCTATTGCGATGTTTCACTCAAGGATTTCGCGGAAGTGGTGCCGGCGGCGGGTTCGACCCATAGCGCCGTGAAAATCGCGCCTCTGTTCATGGCCGAGTTGGTGGGGGCCGAATGGGTGGATGTCTGCAAACGGCCGGAGCAAGCGGCGGCGGAATAAATTCGGGAGGGGATGATGCATTATAATAAGTGGATTGGAACCGTTGCCATGGCCGCGCTCTTGGGCGCAACGCCGGTTTTTGCCGCGGATTATTTCCCGCCAAAGGGCGACAACTGGACCACGCGCACGCCCGAGCAGGAAAAGCTCGATCCCGTCAAATTGAAAGAGGCGGTGGATTTCGCGATCGCATCGGAACGGACCTATCCGCCGGAGCTGGCCAAGGTTGCCGATATCCGCGACCTGCGCATCGCCGTGCCGCTTGAATATGGGCATGAAGCTTTTAACACGCCCATCGGGCCGTTGAAGCCGCATGCGCCCGCCAACGGCCTGATCCTGCGCCATGGTCACATCGTGGCGGAGTGGGGCAGGACCCATGACGTGGACATGACCTTCTCGGTGAGCAAGACCTTTCTGTCTTCGGTGGCGGGCGTTGCGTTCGACAAAGGCCTGATCCGGAACGTCAACGACCGGGTGATCGATTATGTCCAGCCCACGCCCGATTTCATGCTGCCGCACAACCAGCCCATCACCTGGGACAATATGCTGAGACAGGATTCCGGCTGGGTCGGCACCCTGTGGGGCAAGCCCTGGTGGGCGGACCGGCCCGGCAAGGACGCCTGGAGCGAATTGGCCAAGGGCCCGCCGCCGGTCGGCACCGAGTGGAAATACAATGATGTGCGGGTGAATGCCCTGGCGCTGGCGCTCACCTATTTATGGAAGCGGCCGTTGCCGGACGTGCTCAAGGAATATGTCGCCGATCCGATCGGCATGTCCGACGATTGGCACTGGGAAGGCTATGACAATTCCTGGATAGACCTGGACGGCAAGCATATCCATGTGGTGAGCGGCGGCGGCCATTGGGGCGGCGGCATGTTCATCTCCGCCCGCGATGAGGCGCGCATGGGCCTTCTCGGCCTCAACAACGGAAAGTGGGACGGAAAACAGATCCTGTCCGACAAATGGGTGGCGATGGCCAAGACGCCCACCGGTCCCAATCCCGGCTATGGCTTCTGCAACTGGTATCTCAACACCGACAAGAAAATGTATCCCGACGCGCGGGCCGACAGCGTCACTTTCATCGGCGACGGCGCCAATGAGATCTTCATCGACTATCAGCACGACATTGTTGCGGTGGTGCGCTGGATCGATGGCGCCAAGATGAAGGAATTCGTCCGGCTGCTGGTGGCAGCGACCGGGGAACCGGCGCCTTGATCCTATTGCGGACAGCCATTGTCCTGTGCTGACCTGACGCGGCGGAAGCCGGGACAATGCGATGGCCGGACAGTCGGTTCTTGAATCAAGACGCGACCAGGCTTTTCCGGTTCTGTCGGCTGCCGATATCGGCCATCTCATGCGCTTCGGTGCCGTGCGCAACTACGAAGCCGGCGCGGCGATCGCGCGCGCGGGGCAGAAGAGCGACGGGCTGATCCTGATCCTTTCCGGTCAGGTGCGCGTTTCGGCCCATGGTGACGCGAGCAAGCCCATTGTCACTTACGGCGCCGGCGGTTTTCTGGGCGAACTGGCGCAATTGTCCGGCCGGCCGGCGCTGACCGATGCGGTGGCGTTCAGCGCGGTCGAGGCGATCGCCATCGACCCGGCGCGGCTGCGCGATGTGATGGTGCAGGAAGCCGAATTGGGCGAGCGCATCATGCGCGCCCTGATCCTCAGGCGCATGGTGCTCCTGGAACAGAATGTGGGTCCGGTGATCGTCGGCCGGGCCGACAATCGCGATGTCCTGCGGTTGCAGGGTTTCCTGCGCCGCAACGCCTATCCGTACCAGACGCTGGATCTCATCGATGGCGGCAAGCCGCTCGAGCAATTCCATGTGACGGCAGCGGATCTCCCGATCGTGGTCTGTACCGATGGCAGCGTGCTGCGCAATCCCAGCGAAGGCCAATTGGCGCGCTGCATCGGCTTGCTTCAGGCGCTCGATTCCACGCGGCGCTTCGATGTCGCGGTGATCGGCGCAGGCCCCGCCGGTCTTGCCGCGGCGGTCTATGCCGCATCCGAAGGACTTTCGGTGATCGTGACCGATTGCCGGGCCTTTGGCGGGCAGGCAGGGGCTTCGTCGCGCATCGAGAATTACCTGGGTTTTCCCACCGGCATTACCGGCATGGCGCTGATGGCGCGCGCGTACAATCAGGCGCAGAAATTCGGCGCCGAAATCGCCATCCCGGAAGAAGTGGTATCGCTGGAAAAGACCGGGGAGGGTTTCATCCTCGCCTTCGCCAGCGGCGAGCAGGTCCGCTCGCGCGCCATCGTGGTCGCCAGTGGCGCCGAATATCGCCGCCTGAACGTGGCCGATCTGGCGCAATATGAAGGCTCTCATGTCCATTACTGGGCCTCGCCGCTCGAGACGCGGCTCTGCGCGGGCGAGGAGATCGCGCTGGTGGGCGCAGGCAATTCCGCCGGCCAGGCCGTGGTCTATCTGGCAAGCGTGGCGAAGAAAGTCTGGATGATCGTGCGCGGCGACAGTATCGAAGCCACCATGTCGCGTTATCTCTGCGAACGGATCGCCGCGCAACCCAACATCGAAGTGCTGCTTCAGACCGAAGTGACCAGGCTGGAAGGCCATGACGGCTCGCTGGAAAATATCTGCTGGCGGGACCGCCTGACCGGGGAGGAAACCTGCCGGCCCATCCGGCATCTCTTCCTTTTGATCGGGGCCGCGCCCAACACACGCTGGCTGGCGGAATCCGGGATCGCGCTGGATGCGAAAGGCTTCGTCGTCACCGAAGGCATTCCGGGCGCCGCCCGCCATCCCTTCGAGACCAGCATCGACGGCGTCTTCGCCATCGGCGATGTGCGTTCCGGCTCGGTCAAGCGCGTGGCCGCGTCGGTGGGCGAGGGCGCGGGCGTGGTCGCGGCCATCCATGCTTACCTGGCCGACGCCGAACGCGCGCAGAATTCCCAATTCGCGAAGGAGGGTGTTCATGCCTGAAACCTGCTCCCATCTCGCCACCATCCAGAAGGTCAAGCCCAGCGCCAAGGGCTGCGAGGAATGCCTGAAGATCGGCTCGCCCTGGGTGCATCTCAGAATCTGCCGCACCTGCGGTCATGTCGGCTGTTGCGATTCCTCGCCCCACAAGCACGCCACCAAGCATTTCCATCACACCAAGCACCCCATCATCGAAGGCTATGATCCGCCCGAAGGCTGGGGCTGGTGCTATATCGACGAAGTGATG
>DATKPL010000259.1:0-2549 GCA_035524155.1 Rhizomicrobium sp. | reverse complement strand
AGCGGGCTGTAGCCGAAACTCAGCGCGCTCACTTCGACCGCGCCCGCCAGCGCCACCAGATCGCGGGGCTGGACGGCGGCCATGGCGGCGAATTCCGGGCACTGCCGATAGAGCATGATGTCATCGATCTGGCTGATATGGGCACGGGCGTTCTGAATCTGCTGTCCCATGCCGACCAGTTGACCGACCGGCGCCATGAAGCCGCCCATCAGGCCCTGGAATGCGATCAAAAGCCCTACCGTGATTGCGCCCGCCATCACCTGCATGCCGCCCATGGTCAGGACCGCCGCCATGCCGATGCCGGCGATGGCGATGGGCACGGCCTGCAGCATCAGGCGGATATGCTGGAGCGGCGCATTGAGATTTTCCTGCCGCGTCTTGAGGCCGACGATGCGGTCGAACAAAAGCCGGTCCGCGCCATTGGCGCGGTATTCGGAAATCATGCGCAGCCCGCTCACCTGCGCGGCATTCACCCGTCCCTGCTGGATCATCACCGCCTGGTTGCGCTCGGACAGCCGGTCCGCCAGGAGCGCCAGGATCACGAAATCGACAGCGGCGACCGCCAGCGCCAGCAGACCCAGCTTCAGGTCGTAGGCCAGCATGATCACGGCAAAGAACAGGATCGCCGGAAGACTGAGGATCGCCGTGCCGATGGTGCCGGTCGCCAGCTGGGCCAGTGTCTCGGTCTGGGTGCCGCGGATGGCGATCTCGCTGGCGTTGCGCTGGCCGAAGAAGGCGATGGGCAGGCGCAGGATCTTGCGGATCATGGCGCCGGTGGTCGCCACCGACATGCGTGTTTCCAGCCTGAGCAGATAATGCTGCTGCATCCAGGTGAGGAAACATTGCAGCAGGGCCGCGCCCGCCATCGCGGCCAGGATCGGCACCAGCCAATCGTCGTATTTGCGCACCAGGAAATTGTCGACGAACAGGCGGGTGAAATTGGGCACCAGGATGCCCGGCACCGCCATGGCGATACTGATCGCCAGGATGAAGAGGATCGCGGTCTTCTGGTCCTCGAAGCGCTGCCTCACGCCGGCCAGCACCGACGGTTTGACGCCGCCCGGCTTGAAAGCAGGCGTCGGCGCGAATGTCAGCGCGATGCGCGAGAAATGCCGTTCGAACTCGGCGCGGGGAATGCGCTTTTTCCCGACCGCCGGATCGTTGATGAAGGCGTGGCGGGCGTTAAGCCCTTCCACCGTGACGAAATGGTTGTGATCCCAGAAAGCGATAAAGGGGACGCTCAGCTCATCGGCTTTGTCCGCCGAGACTTCGAAACCTTCGGCGTCAAGGCCGAGACGGCGCGCGGCGCGAACGATGTTGCCGGCGCGGCTGCCGTCGCGGGAGATGCCGCACTGGACGCGCAATTCCTCCAGCGGCAGGAACAGGCCGTAATGACCCAGCACCATGCCCAGGCACGCGGCGCCGCATTCGGTGCGCTCCATCTGCTGAACGAGAGGCGTCGTCACGCGCCTGGGCATGACAAACCTCAAGTTGCGAAGAAACGGGCCAGCGGCGGCAGGATCACGCCCAACAGGCGGCTTTGCTTGACCACAATGTCCGCATCGGCGGGCGTGCCGCTTTTGAGTTCGCGCCCGGGCCCTTGCGACGACGTCCAGGCAAAACCGCTGGGCGTATTGGCGCGCTCCAATTCGATATCGACTTCGAAGGGCGCGCCATTCTGGGAAAGCTGGCGCACCAGCGTGTCGTTCTTGAGAACCCGAAGCATGCCGGCGGATGTCGCTGGCGCATCCGAGACTTCCTTCACCCTGCCCCGGATATAGCCATATTCGTTGCTGCGCACGCCGGCCGGCGCGACATTCACCGGCATGCCGTTCTGAATCTCCTTGCCGCTTTCCGGCGGCGCGAAGGTGATGGCGATCAGGTGCGCATGGGGATCGCCGCTGCCGGATTGGACCAGCGCCAGGACGGCGGCGCCGGCTTCGACGAATTCGCCCTCGGCATGTTTCACCTCGATGACCTGGCCGGAATAGGGACTGCGCAGTTCTTCCGTGTCTTTAAGGAATTTCTGCTGTTTGTCGATCTCGGCGGTGACGCGCACGATCTCCTGCCTGACATCGCTGAGATCCTTCTCGCGCTGCACGTCCTGCAGCTTGAGATCGCTTTGCGCGCCCGAGATTTCGCTTCTGGCGCTGGAAAGCTGCTCGCGCACCTGGCCCAGATCGGCTTCGCTTCTCACCACCGCGTCGCGGCCGATATAGCCCTTTTCCGCCAGGCCGTGGATCGCCGCGTCATGTTCGGCAAGCAGCTTCTCGCGGCCCGCCAGAAGCGCGATGCGCTCTTCCGCCGATTTGATCCGGCCTGTGGCGGCGCTGTTCTGTGCCTGGGCGGAACGCTTGGTGAATTGCATCAGGGAATCTTCGCGGGCCTGCGCATCGCGCAACTGGGTTTCGCGGATGGCGATCTGGCTTTCCAGTTCGGGCTGGGCCACCAGCGCGATCAGGTCGCCTTTCTTCACCACATCGCCCGGTTTTACATTCAGTTCGGTCAGGCGTCCGCGCGTCGACATGGTGACTTCGGCCACCCCTTCC
>DATKPL010000258.1:0-4805 GCA_035524155.1 Rhizomicrobium sp. | reverse complement strand
GATTGCGTGCCGGTGGCCGAGGCGACCAGATATTCCGCCGAAGACGCCGATGTCACCTTGCGCCTGCATCTTTTGCTGAAACCCAAACTGGCCGAGCTGGGCAAGCGCACCGTGTATGAGACGCTGGAGCGGCCGCTCACCATGGTCCTGGCCGATATGGAGCGGGAAGGCATCACCATCGATCCCGAATTGTTGCGCCGTCTCTCCAATGATTTCGGCAAGATCCAAAGCGGTCTGGAAACCGAAATCCACAAGTTGGCGGGCGAGACGTTCAATATCGGTTCGCCCAAGCAATTGGGCGACATCCTGTTCGGCAAGATGGGCATGGAGGGCGGGCGCAAGACTAAGACTGGCGCCTGGTCGACCGACTCCGATGTGCTGGAAGATGTCGCGGCGCAAGGGCACGAGATCGCCAAGAAGGTGCTGGACTGGCGTGCCCTGGCCAAGTTGCGCGGCACCTATACCGATGCACTCCCGACCTACATCAATCCCAAGACCGGACGTGTGCATACATCCTATGCGATGGCGTCAACTTCGACTGGCCGCCTCGCGTCCACCGATCCCAATCTGCAAAACATTCCTGTCCGTACCGAAGAAGGCCGCCGTATCCGCCAGGCTTTCATCGCCGCCAAAGGCAAGAAACTAATCAGTGCGGACTATAGCCAGATCGAGCTTCGCCTGTTGGCGCATATCGCCGATATCCCGCAACTGAAGAAAGCGTTCGCGGAGAATCTCGATATCCACGCCATGACGGCATCGGAAATATTCGGCGTGCCGGTCAAGGATATGCCGGCGGAAGTGCGCCGCCGCGCCAAGGCGATCAATTTTGGCATCGTCTATGGCATCTCCGGCTTCGGCCTGGCCAATCAGCTGGGCATCGCGCAAAGCGAGGCCAGCGATTACATCAAGAAATATTTCACCCGCTTTCCCGGTATCCGGGACTACATGGAAGACACCAAGCAGCTGGCGCGCACACATGGCTTTGTCGAAACCCTGTTCGGCCGGCGCGTCCATATCCGTGAAATCAATTCCAAGATTCCCGGTTTCCGCGGTGGGGCCGAGCGCGCCGCCATCAACGCGCCCATTCAGGGGTCTGCTGCCGACATCATCCGCCGCGCTATGGTCCGGGTGCCGGAAGCTTTGGCGCAGAAGAGACTCTCCGCCAAAATGCTGCTCCAGGTGCATGACGAATTGATCTTCGAGGCGCCGGAGAAAGAGGTGGAGGCCACTGCCAAGCTGGTCAAAAGCGTGATGGAAAAAGCGGCCCTTCCGGCGGTGGACATCTCGGTGCCTTTGGTGGTCGACGCCCGCGCCGCCGACAATTGGGACGCTGCACACTGATGCAGGGCTCGGGCTATTTCGCTGACGCGGCCCTCGCCCCGCAGACTCCAATTACAATCCGTCAGATCTCAGGCCAAATTCTTTCCAGGGCGGGAATTTGGTTCGCTAAGAGTTAGTTGACTAAGTCATATATATGCATGACTATGCCAACTATGTCCGAGATCGGCCTCCGCGCCCGGGAAATACGGGCTTTCAACCGCTTCTATACCCGCAAGATCGGCGTTCTGGCAGAAGACCTGCTGGACAGCCCTTTCTCTCTGGCCGAGGCCCGCGTGCTTTATGAGCTGGCCCAGCGGGAACAGGCCACAGCGCAGGAATTGCGCGATTTGACCGATCTCGATCAAGGCTATCTCAGCCGCATCCTGGCCCGCTTCGAACGCGAAGGCCTGATGGTCAAAAAGAAAGTGCCGAATGATGGCCGCGCCCGCTCGCTGCATTTGACTGCCAAAGGCCGCACCGCTTTCGCGCGCATCGATCAACGCTCGCAGAACGCCATGATCGCGTTGCTCGACGCGCTTGGCGAAAAGGAGCAACAAGACATTGTCGATCACATGCAGGCTCTGTCGCGCCTGCTCGGTTCGCATCCGCCGGGCCAGTCCGCGACGATCCTGCGCCCGCCTCGCGCCGGCGATCTGGGTTGGGTGATCCAGCGCCAGGCTATTCTCTATGCCCAGGAATATGGCTGGGACGCATCTTATGAAACTCTGATCGCGGACATTGTGGGAAAGTTCCGCGGGGGCCAGGGCGAAGCCTGCTGGATCGCGGAGTTGGGTGGAACACCCGCGGGCGCGATTTTTGTCGTGCGCGAAAACGCCAAGGTGGCTCGGCTGCGCCTGCTGCATGTCGAGCCTTTCGCGCGCGGACATGGGCTTGGCCGCCTGCTGGTCGACACCGTGATCGCGTTTTCCCGCGACCAGGGCTACGAAACGGTCAAGCTATGGACCAACGATGTGCTGGTGTCGGCACGGCGCATCTATCAGGCCGCCGGTTTCCGGCTTGTGCAGGAAGAAAAGCATCACAGCTTCGGCAAGGACCTGGTCGGCCAGACCTGGGAACTGAAGCTCTAGGCGGCGATCAGGCTCAAGCCCATCTCGTCGGTGATGCCGACCTTGTTCAACTCGACCATCAGGGCCGCCATGCCGTCATCGCTGGCGGGCTGACCAGCGAAGTAACTGGTGAGGAAGCCCGGCTTGCCCACGGCGACCAGCACCATGTCCCGGACCCTGGCCATCACCTGGCCTTCGGTGAAGAAGCCGCTGTTGGTGAGCTTCAGCAAAGTCTGCACCCGTTCGACATGGGTCTGGTTCTTGGCCTCCAAGCCCTCGAACAGCCGCCCACGCGCCGCCACGTCCCAGGCCAGCCGGTCAAGCTTCTGGGCGATCTCGTCGCGCTGCACATCCACGAAGCTGGCGCGCCGCACCCGGCCCTGCAACTGCGCCAGGCGCTGCAAGCGCGACAGAACCGGTACTTTTGTATTCTGGAAGAAATTCTCGAAGGCCGCGCCGTTCAGCACCGGAAGCACGAAGTTGGCCAATTGGCGCTTGTTTTCGATGCCGATGATGTTCTCTTCCACGAACAGCAGTCGCTCCATTTTCTCGTCGGGCTGGCATTCGGCGAGATAGTTGCTCAGCGTCTCCGGCGTCACCAGGCGCTTGGAACGCAAGGTGAAAGCCTCGATCAGGTCTTCATGGCTGAGATACTTGCCGATGCCCATCACCACCCGGTTGGCAAGGCGGCGCAAGGCCTTCAATTCCTCGACCAGCGAGTTGGGGCAAAGCCGTTTGGCGCTCTTGAACTCGGCCACGATGCGCCCGGCGATGGCGGTGCGCGCTTCCGGCAACTCGTCGGCGGTGAAGCGGGCGGCCAAAGGCGCAAGGCCCTCCTGGTTGCCGCCGGTGGCCTTTCCCAGGAACAGCTCAACCAGGCAGCTCAGCGCCTCGGCCAGATTTTCCGCGCCGCCGATCAATTCATGCAGCGCCGCCGAGCCGGTGAGGATTTCCGCCATGATGGCGTCGATGGACGAAAGGACCAGCGCACGGGGCGCGCCTTCCGCCGGGGCCTTTTGCAGGATCTGCAACAGCGCCAGGACCTTTCCGTTCCAGCCATCCGTGTCCTTGAGGTTGCGCGCCAATGCGCCATTGAAGACATAGGCCGCGTCGCCCTGGCCGGCGAGCTTCGCCGCCAGTTCCGCGAAATGATGCGTATCCGGATTCGGGAATAGGCCCTTGCGCTGGTCGCGATAGACGCGCTGCAAGGCCTGGGTGGCGAGTTCGTTCAAGCTCTTGATGATCTGCTGCACCGGAACCGCGGTCGAAGAGGCCTGGGCCACGGCGATCTTCTGGACCGCGTGCTGATAAACCGTTCCGGTCGCTTCCAGTTTTTCCAGAAGATCGGCGCGATGGATCAGTTCGGTGATCGTGACTTTGTTGCGGCTGAGGAAATCCACGAACAGCCGGCCCATGGTCTGGCGCGAATGATAGGAATAAAGGTCGTCGGGCTTGAAGCAGGGCAGCGCCTGAGGCGGCTCTTCCTTGACCGCGGCTTCCTTCATCTCATTGCGGCCGTCTTCGAAGATTTTCAGGGTGAGATAATCCCCGGTCTCTTCGTTGTAGGTTTCCTTGACCACTTTGACGCCGGTGGCCTGGTCCGACGCCATTAATTCCTGCGCCATATTCAGCGCGCGCTGCCGGTCGCCGCAGACTTCATGCATGGTCCAGCCGCCTTTGGCGCCGACCCGGCGGAAGACTTCGTAATGAATTTCCTTGGCCATGGCCCAGAGTTTGGGCAGGCTTCCCTTGAGACAGGGTTAATTGGTCAGGTGTTAATACGATGCCGAGGCATTAACCGCACAATGGGCATTCGGGATCGGGTGCCAAGCTCACGGTGCGAAAGCGCCAGGCTAGGGTGTCGGTAATCAAAATTTTACCCGCCAGGTTCTCGCCCACCCCGGTGATTTGCTTCAAGACTTCCAGCGCCTGCAGCGATCCCATCACGCCCGCGGCTGCCCCCAGCACTCCTGTCTCCGAACAGCTGGGCATGGTTCCGGCAGGCGGCGGAGCGGGAAACAGGCAGCGGTAACAGGGATAGGCGCCGCTCTTGTCCCAGGCCTTGAAGGTGGCGAGCTGGCCATCGAATTCCGTCACCGCGGCGGAGACCAGAATCTTTCGCGCGGCATGGCAGGCATCGTTGACCAGAAAGCGGGTCGTGAAATTGTCCGAGCCATCGGCAACGATGTCATAGGGCGCGATCAGCGCTGCCACATTCGCTGCCGTCAACCGCGCGTGATGCGGCACCACCCGGACACCCGGATTGAGCGCGGCAAGGTGTTCGGCGGCGGCCTGCACTTTTGGCCGCCCCACATCCTTGGTGGCGAACAGGATCTGGCGCTGCAGATTGGAAAGACTCACTGCATCGTCATCAACGATGCCGATCTCACCCACGCCCGCCGCCGCCAGATAAAGCGC
>DATKPL010000257.1:0-3474 GCA_035524155.1 Rhizomicrobium sp. | reverse complement strand
GACGATGAGCGGCCAATCGGAAATGGTCGTCTTTGATTGCGTTGTATATGCTCAGGCGATCATCAATCCCAACGGACCGGCCGGTGCCTGCCTCGAACTTGCCCGCAATGGCGCGGTGAGTTTGTGCATCAGTGACTACGTGCTCGAAGAAATCCGCCAACTGCCCGCCAAGATTGCACCGCGATTTCGGATCACGCCGGCCAAAGTCGAGGAATGCATCAACGACCTGATTCAGTTTTCCCGTCACATGAGTCAAGTTCCACAAGTTTACGTGCTGGACAGAGACCCCGACGATTCACATTACATCAATCTCGCGCTGGCGGCAGGCGCGAAACTGATCACCTCGCGCGACCGAGATCTTCTCGATCTTATGAACGCCGCGCTGCCCTCGGGCAAGGCATTTCAAGCGCAGTTTCCTGACTTGCGAGTGCTTACTCCGGAAGAGCTTCTTCGCCACGTACGCCAGCCATAGTTCATTCAGTTGTAAATCTACGCGTAAGTCCCACACGACTCGCGTACCACCAATCTCGGCGTCAGCGACAGCGATCGCGCGGGAATCGTCGGATCGCTCAGCCGTTCGAGCATCGCACGAAATGCGACGATCGCAATCTCGCGGCATGGCTGGCGCACCGTCGTCAACGGAACCGAAACCAGCGTCGCCAGCCGCAGATCATCAAAACCGACCACGCGAACATCCTTCGGCACGCCCAATCCTTTGCGTTGCAGCAGGCGAATGACCACCGCCGCCGTCTGGTCGTTGGCGGCGATGATGCCGTCCGGCGGATCGTTCGTCAGCGCCTCGGCGAATGTCGCGTCTTCAATCTCCCCGGCGCGCACAAAATCTTTCGGGATCGCCAGCCCCCTGTCGAGAATCGCCTCGCGGGCCCCGGCTATGCGCGCGCTGACGGTCGGAGCGGAATGCGGCCGCGTCACAAACGCCAGCCGGCGCGTGCCGAGCTTGAGCAGATGCTCGACCGCGATATAGCCCGCTGCGAAATTATCGATTCCCACCAGATCGAAATCGCTCCGCGAAGGAAACTCGGCCAAATCGCGGTCGAGCAGAACCACCGCGATTCCGGCATGCCTCAGGCGCTCGGCCAACTGGTGGTTGGTTTGATCCTGATGCGCCAGATGCTCGAACGGCGCGAAGAACACGCCGGCCACCTGCCGGTCGATGAATTGCTGGCACCATTGCTGGACTTCAGAGACGTTGCTTGAACTATCCGCGGTGGGTCGAGCGCCGCCGCCCCAAAGCAGTCCAAAATCCTGTCCGCGCGCCACGCCCGCCAATTCGCCGGCGATGATCTCGAAAATCTCGGTCGTTCCCAAACCGGGGATCAGCAGGCCGAGCTGGCGTGAACCCACGACGGCCGGGCTGCTGGGATTCTTCCGCACAAACGTCCCCGAACCGACTCGGCGTTCGATGAGATTCTGCTCCTCCAGGATGCGCAGCGCCCGCCCCACCGTCGGCCGAGAGGCTTTGAATCGCCTGACAAGCTGCGCCTCGCTCGGCATTCGACCGGACGGTGCAAATCTCCCCGCCACGATCTCCGCCAGCAATTCCCGCTGGATTTCCTCGTATTTTGGCTCAGAAGCCATGGTTGTCCTTACAACTAATACAATTGTATTGACAACTTTATTATCAACTTTTCATCCTGTCAATGACGGCGGTCGAAATAGAAGCTACGGTTCGGATGAGTGAAAGGAGAACTCAGATGCTTCTGCAAAACGAAAGGAAAGCGCTGGGAGATTGGTTTGCCAATGAACTCAACACGCCGGCCAAGCGCCGGCCTTACCAGGAAAGGAAAAGCATCATGTTCAATCTCAAGAAGATCTTCGGAACCGTCGTTCGCTTCGCCGTCTCAAACCTGGATCAGGCCAACATCAACACCCGCGCCCGAATGGTGGATGAATTCCGCCCCACCGGCGGTCAATGAATCGATGCCAGCTTCTCCAGGACTTTGAAAAGCGCCTGGGTCCCTTCCTTCCCGTGGCCGGCCGCTTCGGCGGCGGTGAAAAGCTGGTGAACCAGGCTGGCCGCGGGAAGCGAAGTCTTCGACTCCTCGGCCACCTGCAAAATAATCCGCAGATCCTTTTGCTGGAGATTGACCATGAACCCAGGCCGAAAATCACCGGCCACCATCTTCGGCGCCAGATTCGCCAACTGCCAACTGCCGGCAGCGCCGCCGCCGACGGCCGCGATCGTACGCTCCAGATCCAGACCGTTCTTGCGCGCGAAAACCAACGCCTCGCAAACTCCCATGTTGGTTACGCTCACGAGGATTTGGTTGACAAGCTTGGTCGTCTGCCCCGCGCCGCTCTTGCCGCAGTAGGTAATCGTCGTCCCCATCCGGCGCAGCAGCGGCTCGACCTGCTCGAAAGCAGACGATTCTCCACCCACCATGATCGAGAGCGTGCCGTTGCGAGCACCGACATCTCCGCCGCTGACAGGAGCATCGAGGAGAGTCGTCCCCTTCTCAGCCAGAGCCGCCGCCATCACGCGCGTGGCGATGGGTGAGATTGTGGAATGATCCACGACAATCAACCCAGGCCGGGCCGCGGCGATGACGCCGTGTTCCCCCGTGACGACTTTCTCCACATCCGGCGTATCCGTGACGCAGATAAAAACGACATCCGCCTGCTCGGCCGCCTTGGCGGGCGTATCCGCCCATTCAGCGCCCTGGCCAAGCAATTTCGACGCCTTGGCCCGTGAGCGGGTGTGAATCGTGAGGGGATAGTCCGCTTCGAGCAGCCGACTGGCCATGTGGCCGCCCATGATGCCCAGACCGATAAATGCAACACGCTTTTCCATGTTTGTTCCTTTGATCGCGATGAAATCAGAGAGAGATAATTACTTCCGGGCCATCAGGACTGCAAGCATGATGAGATTGCAAAGGAGGGAAACGCCGGCGGTGATCGCCAGGCCGATGACGGCGGGGGAACGCCAGATATCCGTCGCGGTGGCAGCGCCGCCGACGGGGACGATATCCACCGTTTTGCCGGTCTCTTCGACCTTGGCCAGCGAATCAAGATCGATCGCGCGTCGGCCATGAGTCGGCGGCTTGTTGTCGCGGACAGCCTTGAGGTCCTCGACCATCGCCTGGGTGGACGAATATCGCTCCTCGCGACGCTTGGCCATGGCCACGTCGATGATCTCGCCCAACCCGGCGGAGAGCGCCGTATTCACGTGATCGGCGGGGATGAGTTGCTCCGTGAGATGCTTGTGCATCACGACGGTCGGCGAATCCCCTTCATAGGGCGGCCGCCCCGTCACCATGTGATAAAGCGTTGCGCCGAGCGAATAGATGTCCGTGCGGAAGTCGATGTCGAGTTCGCCCCGGATTTGCTCCGGGCTGATGTAGTAAGGCGTGCCATACGCCCGGCCGGCTTCTTTCTTGGCGGCCTCCACATCGTCGGCATCGCGAGCCAGACCCAAATCGGTCAGCTTGGCGACGCCTTCGCTGGTAAGGATGA
>DATKPL010000256.1:0-7649 GCA_035524155.1 Rhizomicrobium sp. | reverse complement strand
AGAGCAGCGGCCGGTGTTTTCGCCCGGCCGCTCGCTCGTGCTCGCGGCGTTCGCGGCTCGAAATGGTCCACCGGACCATTTCGTCCGCTTCGCGGTCGCCGCTCACCCCCCCAGATGCTGATATCCCCGCAGCATCAGATTGGGGATGGTCATGCCGGCCCAGAGGTCCAGCTGGATTTCGGGTTGGATGGTCTTGGGATCGATCTTCATGCCCAACACGGCCTGGCCGCAGACACGGAAATCCACGCCCGCCTTCTTCATCGCCTGCACCAGTGCGATGTTGGGATTGTCGGTGTTGTAGCGCTTGCGATACTCGTCGTTGATCAGGATCGCCGGCGTGCTCTTCTGGTGAAACACCACCGCGATGATGCGATGGCTGGCCGGCACATTGTATTTGGCCAAGGTGTTGATGAATTCGGCCACGCCGCGCAAGCCCGGATTGACCTTGTCGGGCGTGTCGGGACCGCCTGCCAGGTCGAACACGATCTTATAGGTGAGCTTGGGGTCCGGATATTCGTGCGCGCCAGGCTGGTCCTTGGCCGGCTCGACGCCGGGGATCGGCAGATCCTGCGCCATCGCCATGCCGGACAGGCCGAACAGGCCTGCCAGCAGGACCGTGCAAGCCAGTAATTTTCTCATGACTGGAACTCCCTCCGAGTGAAATTGGAATCTGGAAATCGCTGTGCCCATAGCCGCCGCCCGAGGCCGCCTGAAAGGCGATGCGGACTATAGCCAGTTCCCATAAAACGCGGAAGGAGCCGGGTTTGCGCGATTATGTGATGCTTCCGCGCCGGGCTGTGCGGGAATGGAAACAGCCAAGGCGGGAATCGAAACAGGCAAAAGAGAACGGCCCAGACCGATTGGCCTGGGCCGGTGAAAGAGACGCAAGGGCGCCCGCGAGCGCGCCTCGCGAATTGTCTTAGGCCGAGAGCTTCCTGGTCGCGGCCGCCACGCTGTCCAGCGCCGCCTGCAACGTGCGCCGCGAGGTGGCGGTGTTCATGCGCATATGGCCTTCGCCGCCCTTGCCGAACGAGGTGCCCGCCTCCATCGCCACATAGGCATTCTTGGCCAGCCAATGCTGCACCATGTCTTCGGGGGTGACGATGGTGGTCTTGCCGGTGAGGAAGCTGATGGGCTGCGGTTTCTTGTTTTCCTCATCCGCCAGCTTCCTGGCGTCGATCTTCTGGGCGATCCCGGAAATGTCCAGCCAGGCCAGATAGGTGCCTTCCGGCTTCTGGCCCACCTTGATCAGCGGGATATTCTTCTTGATGTAGTCGTTGGCGAAGCCCTGATTGCCGTCGATATAGTCCACGCACTGGTTCAGCCAGCTCTCGCCGCCCGCATAGGACGCCTGTTCGGCGATCATGCCCAGGGTGGTGAGATCGGCGCGGTTCCAGAACGACACCTGCCGGTACATGTCCGGATTGGTGGTAAAGAACCAGGCGCATTTCATCGCTGCCAGCGAGAAGGACTTGCTGCCCGACTTGAAGGTGATGCTGTTGGCGACCATCTGCTTGTCGTCCAGGGTGCTGAAGGGCGTGTATTTGTTGTTGTGCATGATGAAGTCGCAATGGATCTCGTCCGCCAGCACCTTGACGTTGTGCTTGAGGCAGATTTCGCCATAGCGGTGAAGCTCGTCCCGGGTCCAGGCCCGGCCCACCGGATTCTGCGGATTGCAGAGGATGCTCACCTTGGTGTCCGGCAGCGAGGCGCGGTGCTCGAAATCGTCCCAGTCGATCTCGTAGCGGCCGTTGTTGTAGTGCATCAGGCTCTCGCTGGCGACGAGCTTCGAACCCATGATGTCGTAATAGAAGCCGTTATAGATTGGCGTCGCCATCAGCACTTTCGAACCCTGGGGGGCGTAGGCGCGCAAGGTGGCCATGATGCCGGCATGGACCCCGGTGGTGATACCCAGATTGTCGTGGTTGATCGCGGAAATGCCGTAGCGTTTGTGGTTCCAGTCGATCAGTCCCTGCTTGAACGCCATGGGTCCCGGCGACTCCATGTCGAGATAGCCCCAGCTCTCATGGCCGATGCGCTTCCTCAAGGCGTCGGTAATGCCGGGATAGCATCGAAAATCCATGTCGGCGATGCCCATGCCCGCCACGATCTTGGTCATATGCTCGGTGCGGATCGCACCGTCCCATTTGACGTCGTCGAAGCCGATGCGGTTATAGGGCGTGTCGAAGTCGTATCTGCCGCCGCTCATCGGCGTGGCTGCTGCCTCGTTGCTGGCGGCGAGCGAGGCCGCAAGCGGGCCGAGCGCCAGTACACCGCCGCTCAAGCCGGCATTTCTCAAAAACGATCTGCGGTCGTGTTCCATTGTCTGTTTCTGTTCCAAGCGAAATCTCCCGTGATTTTTTCACGCACATGAAGGGATGGAGATTGGCCGCTAACCCTTCTGTCGAACGCGCGAGCCAAAGAATGGTCCCAAGTGCCACCAAAGCTTCCCGCCGCGGCGCCGTGAAAGTCAATGAGACGGAGTTGCCGTTCGCCATCTTGGAACCCGTAATTCTTCCCGCGCGCGTCATGATTTCATGTTCCGTGAGCGGATCTTCATGCGCGATCCGATCGAGCGTGCGCAAGAAGATCGGCGCGCGCAAAAAGAAACCGGCCCAGACCGATTGGCCTGGGCCGGCGAGGAAAGAGACGCGGGCCCCGAGGAGCCCGCGAATTATCTTAAGCCGAGAGCTTCTTGGTCGCGGCGGCCATGCTGGCGAGTGCAGCAGTGAGGACCTTGCGCGACGTGGCGATGTTCATGCGCATGTGGTTGGCGCCGCCCAAGCCGTAGCTGGTGCCGGCGTTCAACTGCACAAAGGCATTCTGCGCCATCCAATGCTGGACCATGTCTTCCGGCGTCTGGGTGCGCATCGCTTCCATAGACTGGCGGCCCGAATAGTCCGTGCCCATCTTGGCGGCGGCTTCATGCGCCTTCTGGTTGGCGTCATCGGCCATCTTCTTGGCGCCGATCTTGTCGGCGATGGCGGTGACATCGACCCATTGCAGGTAGGTGCCTTCCGGTACCTGGCCCACCTTGATCATCGGGATGTTCTTCTTGATGTACTCGTTGGCGAAGTGATGATTGTCGCTGATGTAATCAAGGCAGGCATCCAGCCAGCCCTCGCCGCCGGCATAGGCCGCTTCCGCTGCCGTCATGCCGAAGGTGTTGAGGTCGGCATGATTCTGGAAGGCGGTCTGCTTGAAGACTTCCGGATTGGTGGTGAAGAACCAGGCGCATTTCTGGCCCGCCAGCGAGAAGGACTTGCTGACCGACTTGTAGGTGATCGAATTGTTCACCAGCTTCGGATCCGACAATGTGCTGACCGGAGTGTATTTCTGGCCCTTGGTCATGAAATCGCAATGGATTTCGTCCGAGAGCATCAACACATTGTGCTTGAGGCAGATCTGGGCGTAGCGGGTGACTTCGTCACGCGTCCAGGTGCGGCCGACCGGATTCTGCGGATTGCAGAAGATCGAGATCTTCGTGCCCGGATCGGACGCGCGCTTCTCCAAATCGTCCCAGTCGATCTCGTAACGACCGTTGACGTACTTCATCAGGCTTTCATTCGCCACCGTCTTGGTGGCGCGGATGTCGCCATAGAAGCCGTTGTAGATCGGCGTCGCCATCAGCACCTTGTCACCGGGCTTGGTATAGGCGCGCATGGTGGCCAGGATGCCGGCATGGACGCCCGTAAGGATGCCCATGTTGCCGACATTCATGGCGGTGATGCCGTAACGCTTGTGGTTCCAGTCGACGATGCTCTGGATCCACGCCTTGCGACCGGGCTGGGCCATGTCGATATAGCCCCAATTGTCGTACTGGGCCATTTTGCGCAGCGCCGCGCTGATGGCGGGCGCTGTTTTGAAGTCCATGTCGGCGATGCCCATGCCCGCGACCAGATGGTCGATCTTTTCGGTGCGTAGCGCGCCGTCCCACTTCACGCTGTCATGGCCGATGCGATTGGCGATGTTGTCGAAATCGTATTTGCCGCCAGCATCCGCCGCGGCAGCCGTGCCCGACGAGAGCGTCGCCGCCAGAGGTGCCAGAGCGAGCACGCTGCCGCCCAAGCCCGCATTTCTCAGAAACGACCTGCGGTCGTGTTCCATTTTCGTGTCCCTTTCCAAAATAAGTCTCCCCAATTGTTGGCCGCGCACGAAGGACGGAAGGAATTACGCTCCTTCAGAAGTCCCCCAGATGACTCTTTAAAGTGCGGGCCAGAGCTTCCGTCCCGGAAGCCCGGAAGTCAATAAACTCCGCCGCCGGTGTAAAATATAAAGCACGGTTCCTGCGGAGAAACTTGGACTTTCATCGTCCATGTTGCAGTGCACTTTAACCTTCACGCGAAGGCATGCCCGGCTGCTTGCACCGCTCTGTGCGACGCCTTTAGGGTTTGCGGACAGAGCTCCGGAGACCTCTCATGAGCACACTTGCGCTGGATGAGCGAGCAAAAGCTGTGCCGATCGCGGCGGAATCACGCGGCTTTGTGCTTGTTCTTCCGGCACTTGCCGCGATCGCCTATCCCTGGCTGCTGGCGGCGATTTCCCGGCTGCTGCATGTTTTCCAAGTTACTGCCCCGCCCGGCGCTGTCGCGGTCACACTTATTGTCCTGGCAATCCTGACATCGGCGGTGAGTGTGATGGCGCTGGCGTTCGGCCGCGCCCTGGCCCTGGGACGTATCGGCGCAGGTGCGTCCGGCGGACGGCTTCTCGCACATCTGGTCTTCGCCGTTCCTTCCCTATTGGTCGGCTTCGGCAACGTCTCAGGCCTGCTGCATGCGCGCGGCGCGGTGGTTTATGCATGGCCTTTGTTCTGGCTGGCGGTGATCGCCGTCGTCGCCTTGGCGCAGGAGCGCCCGCAACCTGCGCCAATATCCTCCGGCCGCCGGCTGACAATGGCGCATGGCATTTCGGCGCTGGCAATCCTGTTGCTCTTTGTGGCGCCGCATCTCGCCAATCATCTTGCCGGCATTGTCAGCGGCGCGGCGCATATCCAGGTGATGAAGCTGGCGCGGCTGGATTATCGCAACGCCATCGTCGAACCGCTGCTGCTCACGCTGATCGCCTTTCAGCTGATGAGCGGCTTTGTCCTGGTGCGGCGCAAGCTGGCCCGGGTCGGCGATTTCTTCGGCACTTTGCAAAGCATGACCGGCGTCTATGTCGGCATCTATCTCCTGGCGCACATGATTGCGGCGTTTTCCGCGCGCGCCGCCGGAACCGACACCAACTGGAATTGGCTCACTTACGACGATCAGGGACTTTTATCGCACCTCGATAGTTTCACCCTGGTCGCGCATTACTGGATCGGTCCCATCGCCATTATTGCCCATGTGGCCTGCGGGCTACGCGTGGTGATGCTGGAGCATGGCGTGAGCATGCGGATGGCCGGGCGCGCCGCCTGGGGCCTGATTGGCCTGGGCCTTGTCGCTTCCAGTGTGATCCTGGCCGGGCTGCTGGGCGTCCATATCGCCTGAGCCCCGTGCTAGGATGTGATGCGTCATCAAGGGAAGGGGAACCTCATGCGTATTCCGCTTTTGTCGATTGTCGTCACCGCCGCGCTTGTGTTGCCGGCCACAGCCCAGAACGCGGCGTCGATGATGAAAACCTTCACCTCTTCGGCGGAAGTCCAACAGCTGATCGCCAAGGCCAAGGCCGACCGCAAAGGCAATGTGCCCACCACGGTCGAACCGATCCTGTCGCTGGCGCCCTATCACGCCAATCTGGAGTATCGCCCCATCCCCGGCCCCGCCGCCGTCCATGATACCGAGGACGAAGTGATGTATGTGATCGATGGCGCGGGCACCATTACCTTGGGCGGCGAGATGGTGAATCCCACCCGGCCCAATCCCGCCAACCAGTCCGCCGACAAGATCAGCGGCGGCAACGACCAGAAAGTCGCCAAGGGCGATTTTCTGATCGTGCCCCATGGCACGCCACACCAGATCACAGCCGTCGAAGGGCCCGCGCTGGTGCTGATGACGTTGCACATGCCGCAATAAAATTGAGTCCGCCCTTTATCCTGTTCGGACCGGCCCATCTGACGGCGCTGGCGTTGGCGGTTCTGTTTCCTCTCGCCGCCGGGGCCGTCACGCGCGTGTGCCCTTCCGGCGATCGCTGGGTGCGATGGTTCCTGGCGATACTGCTGCTCGGCGAATGGAGCGCGTTCTATCTGGTGTTCTGGCAACACGGTTGGTTGGACTTGCACAATGGCTTGCCGCTCAGCCTGTGCGATTGGGCCGAAGGAGTGCTCATCGTGGCGCTTCTGTCGCGCAATCAGTTCGCTTATGAGCTGGGGTATTTCTGGGGGCTGAGCGGCAGCCTGCAGGCGCTGATCACGCCGGATCTGGCTTATGGCTTTCCCGACATGCGCTTCCTGATCTTCATGGCCGACCATGCCGGCATCATCGCGTCGCTGCTGTATCTCACTTTCGGGACGCGGCTGCGGCCCACGCTCGCGTCGCTGCCGCGCGTGATCGCCGCAAGTTTGGTCTATCCGCTGGTGGCCGGCGCAGCCGACTATGCTTTGGGCGCCAATTACGGCTATCTGCACGACAAGGGCGGCCATGTGAGCCTGCTTACGCTTTTGGCGCCCTGGCCCTGGTATATCGGCGAATTGGTGCTGATCGGCCTTCTTTCGATTGCGGTCTATTATGCGCCGTTCTTTTTGCTGGATGCTTTCAAGAGGCCGAAGACATCCACATCGTGACGGACGCCGTCGCGCAGCAGATGCCCGCTCAGGCGCCCCTCCGGCTGAAAGCCCAGCGCCATCACGAGCCGCTTGGCGCGTTTGTTGCCGGCATGAATGCGTGCTTCCAGCCGCTCCAGCTTCAGGGGTCCGAAGGCATGCGCCATGAGCGCCGCCACCGCTTCGCGGCCATAGCCGACGCCCCACCGGTCGCGGCGGAAGAGGAAACCCAACTCGCCCCGGAGATGGCCGAAATCCAGTGCGCTGAGATCCACACTTCCGATGGCATCGCCCTGATGCCACACGGTCCAGTAGAGGAACTGGCCGTCCGCCATCGCCGCAAGCTGGCCGGCAACGATTTCCGACCCCGTGGCGGCGCGGGCAATCGCGGGCCGGTGCCAGAATTCCATCGCCTCGCTGTCGCCGAGAATCGCCAGCAAGGACGGCGCGTCGCTCAATTGCAGCGGGGTGAGGCGCAGTCTTTCTGTTTCCAGGATCATGGGCGGATCATGCCTGAATGACAGAGAAGGCCCAAAAAACCGTGAGGCGGCCGGCTGCTTTCGCGCCGTAGCCGCCTCACTCTGCCCCCTTCAAGTCGGACCCTTGACCCGATTCCCCAAACTTATCGAAGTCAATTCCCCACGGGGTTTCCCCAAACCGTCCATCCGTGAGTGGCGCTACTGTGCCGGAGCAGAGGCGCGACGCAACAGGGTTGCGGGGCTGCTTTGCGTTTTTGGCAAACCTATGTGGATTTTTGGCAACAAAGTCGGTGTACCGTCCACAGGCGATTAACGAAGAAATCGCGGGACGACGATCAGGGCGTCCTGAAATGTTTGGAAAGCTTCAAATTTTGCCCCTGGTAATTGGAGCCTAGACCCGCGCCATAGGCCTCTGGCGGCGGATCGGTGAGTCGCTCGAACACCAGGCGCCCCACGATCTGGCCATGCTCCAGAATGAAGGGCACTTC
>DATKPL010000255.1:0-9598 GCA_035524155.1 Rhizomicrobium sp. | reverse complement strand
CCCTCCGGCCTACGCATCGCTAGCGCTGCTACGGCCACCCCCCTTCCAGGCGCTTCGCGCCGAAGGGGAGGCAGGTCAGGACCTAGCTTTGAGAAGAGCTTAGATTCAGCGGGCCGTTCCCTGAACCAAGGCCGGGTGCCGTCTTGATGGCGTGTTGGACGAAGTCATGCGCGAGGCGGACAGAGTCTATCAGCGATTTGCCTTGCGCGAGGCCGCAGGCGATCGCGGTTGAAAGCACGCAACCGGTGCCGTGGGTGTGGCGGGTTTGCTGGCGGGGGGATTCAAATATCGAGATTTGGCCATTTTCCTCGATCAGCACATCGCGCACGGTATCGCCTTCGCCATGGCCGCCCTTGATCAGGAGATTGCGCGCGCCAAGCTGCAACAACGCTTTGGTGGCTTTTTCCAGTTCCAGGTCATTCTCCGGCAGGATGCCGGTGAGCGCTTCGCATTCCGGCCAGTTCGGCGTGACCAGAAATGCGCAAGGCAACAGACGGGATTTCATAATTTCGACGCCACGGTCATCGAGCAGGACCCGGTCGCTGGACGAGACCAGCACCGGATCCAGCACCAAGGGCAGATCGACCTTTTCCAGAACGTCCGCCACCGCCGTAGCGATCGGGCCGTTGCCCAGCATCCCGATCTTGATGGCATCGGCGCCGATGTCGCCCAGCGCCGCCTCGATCTGCCGTTTCACGCCGGGAGCGCTGATCGTCTCGACGCCATGCACGCCCCTGGTGTCCTGGACCGTCACGGCGGTGATCGCCGTCTGCGCATAGACGCCAAAGGCCTGTGCGGTCTTGAGATCGGCCTGAATCCCGGCGCCCGCCGAGGAATCCGAGCCGGCAATGACCAGCAGCCGGGCCATCGACGACTTAAGCAGCCGCTTCTTCGATTGCGCCGGCGATGGCGCGCACCACGGCGCGCACGGTCTTTTCGTCCTCGCCTTCCGCCATCACCCGGATCAGGGGCTCGGTGCCGGATTTGCGCACCAGCACGCGGCCATTCTCGCCCAGCTTGGCCTTCGCGGCATCGATCGAAGATTTCACCCGCGCATCGTCCAACGGCGAGCCTTTGCGGAAACGCACATTCTCCAGGATCTGCGGCAAAGGCTCGTAAAGATGCGCAACCTTGGAGGCAGGCTTGTTCTCCTGCGCGATCACCGCCAGCACCTGGAGCGCCGCCACCAGTCCGTCGCCGGTGGTGGAGAAGTCCGACAGGATCACATGGCCCGATTGCTCGCCGCCCACATTGAAGCCGCCCTTGTGCATCTCTTCCAGCACATAGCGGTCGCCCACTGCGGCACGCGCCAGCTTCAGCCCCAGTCCGCCCAGATAACGGTCGAGGCCCGCATTCGACATCACCGTGCCGACCACGCCGCCGCCCTTGAGCATGTCGCTCTTCGACCAGCTTTTGGCGATCAGCGCCAGGATCTGGTCGCCGTCGATGATCTGGCCTTCCTCGTCCGCCATCACCACCCGGTCGGCATCGCCATCCAGCGCGATGCCGAAATCGGCGCGCACTTCGCGCACCTTGGCGCACATCGCCTGGGGCGCGGTCGAGCCGCAATCTTGGTTGATGTTGAGGCCGTCGGGGGAAACACCCAGCGTCACCACATCGGCGCCCAATTCCCACAGCACTTCCGGCGCCACCTTGTAGGCCGCGCCATTGGCGCAATCGATCACGATGCGCAGGCCATCGAGCCTGAGATTGCGGGGAAATGTGCGCTTGGCGAATTCGATATAGCGCGCCTGGCTGTCATCCACGCGCTTGGCACGGCCGATCCCGCCGCCGGTGGCAAGACCCGCTTCCAAGCCGCCATCCATCAGCTGCTCAATTTCCAATTCGACGGCATCGGACAATTTTTGCCCGTCGGGACCGAAAAACTTGATGCCATTGTCCATATAGGGATTGTGCGAGGCGGTGATCATCACGCCGATATCGGCGCGCAGCGAGCGCGTAAGCATGGCCACCGCCGGCGTGGGTAACGGTCCGAACTGGAACACGTCCATGCCCACCGCGGTAAAGCCCGAGACCAGCGCGCTCTCGATCATGTAGCCGGAGAGCCGCGTGTCCTTGCCGATCACCACGCGGTGGCGATGGGCGCCCCGGGTGAAGATGCGGCCGGCCGCCATGCCCGCTTTCATCGCCACTTCGGGCGTAAGCGCAGATGTATTGGTGCGGCCACGGATGCCGTCGGTGCCGAAATATTTGCGCGTCATATGGACTTAACCCTGCTCAAGCGACCGCCAGGGCATGGCCTGTGCCCGCCCCCTTCACCCTATTCTAACGTGGCCGTTCGTTAAAATCTTTCGCTTCCAGGGCAGCCCGGACCGCCAAGGCGGCCTTGAGGGCGCCCGGCGCATGCGTGCGCAGATACTCCGCACCCTGAAGAAACGCATATAGTTCCGCAGCCAGACCGGCCGCCAAGACGGCGGGGCTGTTTGGGTCGTTCTGACCTGTAATTTTTCGCAAGAAAGATTTTCGCGAGACCGAGACCAGCAGAGGCACGCCAAAACGGGCTTTGAGGTCCGGAAGGCGCCGGAGCAAGGTGAGGGAATTTTCCGGGTCGCTGCCCACAAAGAACCCCATGCCCGGGTCCAGGATCAGCCGGTCGCGGGCGATGCCCGCCTTGGTTAGGGCCTCCAGCCTTTTCTCGAAGAACGAGATCGCGCGGTCAAAAATCTCAGTCGCGGGCACGTCCATGCGGGTCGCCGCGCCTTCGCTTTGAATGCCATGCATCACGATCAGCTTGCACTTGGATGCCGCCAGTTCGGGATAAAGAGACGGTGCGGCAAAACCATGAATATCGTTGAGATAGTCCACGCCCTGCTCCAGTGCCCAACGCTGCACCGAAGGCTCGAAGCTGTCGATGGAAAGAGCGGCGCCTTTTTCCTTGAGCGCGGGCAATATCGACCGAAGGCGCACGATCTCGGTGCCGGGCGCGATCCGCTTGGCATCGGGATTGGATGACGCGGCGCCGATGTCGAGAATATCGGCGCCTTCTTCCATCAGCCTGAGACCATGCGCCAGCGCGGCATCGGGGCTGAGAAACCTGCCCCCATCCGAAAAGGAATCTTCGGTGATGTTGAGGATGCCGAGAATTTTCATCGGTCTTGCAATACGGCCACCAGCGCGCGGGATTTTACGGCCTGAGCAGGAGCGTCCGCGTGGGAGGCGTGCGTATAGCACGTGAGCACGCGCGACGCACTCAGGACGCAAAAGCCAAGCGACTTATCGGGGCTTAGTGACCCGGCTGAGGCTCGGGATTGATGATGGGCGGCGGCTGTTGCCCGCGCGGCTTGCCCGCAACGGGGACCGAGGTGCCTTCGCCACGGGGCGGCAGCACCGGATCTTCATAGGGCGTGCGGACCGGCGGAATGCCCTTGAGCAGCGCCACGATCTCATCGCCCGTCAGGGTCTCATATTCCAACAATCCACGCGCCAGCAGATTCAAATCTGCCAGATTGGTGGTGAGGATGTCCTTCGCCTTGGCATAGCACTCGTCGATGATGCGATGGATTTCCGCGTCGATCTTCTGAGCCGTGGCTTCCGAGACATTCTGGGTGCGCGAAACACTGTGCCCCAGGAAGACTTCTTCCTGGTTCTCGGCATAGGCGATCGGGCCCAGACTGTCGGACATGCCGAAGCGGGTCACCATGGCGCGGGCCATGCGGGTAGCCTGCTCGATATCGCTTTGCGCGCCGGTGGTCACTTTCTCGTGACCGAACACCAACTCTTCGGCGATGCGGCCGCCAAAGGCGACGCAAAGATCGGCCAGCATCTTCTGGCGGGTGAGCGAAAGCTGATCGCGTTCCGGCAGGCGCATCACCATGCCCAGGGCGCGGCCGCGCGGGATGATGGTGGCTTTGTGGATGGGATCGGAGCCCACCACATTCAGCGCGACGATGGCGTGACCGCCTTCATGGAAGGCCGTGAGCTTCTTTTCCTCGTCGCTCATCGCCATCGAGCGCCGTTCCGCGCCCATCATCACCTTGTCCTTGGCGTCTTCCAGTTCGGTCATCATCACCACGCGCTTGCCGCGGCGGGCGGCCAGCAATGCGGCTTCATTGACCAGATTGGCGAGATCGGCGCCAGAGAAGCCAGGCGTGCCACGCGCCAGGATGCGCGGGTCGACATCGGGTGCCAACGGCACCTTGCGCAAATGCACGCGCAGGATCTTTTCGCGGCCGGCGAGATCGGGATTGGGCACCACCACATGGCGGTCGAAGCGGCCGGGACGCAACAATGCGGGGTCCAGCACGTCGGGCCGGTTGGTGGCGGCGATCAAGATCACGCTTTCATTGGCTTCGAAGCCGTCCATCTCGACCAGCAACTGGTTGAGGGTCTGTTCGCGCTCGTCATTGCCGCCGCCCAGGCCCGCGCCACGATGGCGGCCCACCGCGTCGATTTCGTCGATGAAGACAATGCAGGGCGAATTCTTCTTGGCCTGCTCGAACATGTCGCGCACGCGGCTTGCGCCCACGCCCACGAACATCTCGACAAAGTCGGAACCGGAAATGGTGAAGAAGGGCACATTGGCTTCGCCGGCGATGGCGCGCGCCAGAAGCGTCTTGCCGGTGCCGGGAGGTCCGACCAGCAGCACGCCTTTGGGAATGCGGCCGCCCAGGCGCTGGAACTTCTGCGGATCGCGCAGGAAGTCCACGATCTCTTTCAGGTCGTCCTTGGCTTCATCCACGCCCGCCACGTCTTCGAAGGTGACGCGGCCCTGGCGCTCGGTAAGGAGCTTGGCGCGCGATTTGCCGAAGCCCATCGCCTTGCCGCCGCCCGATTGCATCTGGCGCAGGAAGAACACCCACACGCCGATCAGAAGCAGCATGGGGAACCAGTTCACGAAGATGCCGACCAGGGACGGCATACCATCATCGGCGGGCGACACCGCGGTATCGACATTGTGGGCCTTCAGCATCGGCCACAGCGTGGTGTCGTTGGCGGGCACGGTGGTTGTGAAGGGCTGGCCGGTGACCAGTTCGCCTTTGACCTGCTCGCCCTGGAAGGTGACCTTGCGAACCTGGTTCTGGGTCACTTCCTCATTGAATTTGGAATAGGAAATGGCGCTGGCGGTGGCGTGGGTGCCCGTTCCCTGGAACAGGTTGAACAGGAACACCAGGAGGACTGCGATCAGAATCCACAGGCCAAGATTACGCAGATTATTCAAAGAGGCGTCCTTTCGTCAGGGCCCAACGCCCGGGTGCGGGCACCGCCTCACGCCCCGGCCTTCTCATAGATAGGAACGTTTTTAGCGCATTGCCAGCCTTCAAAACGTTAAGAAATTCGTGCCAAATCCGCAATGCGGGAGGAGAGCCGAGGGTTAAGGCCTTTTTGCGGCCATCCTGGAACTTTCTTTCGCCAGAACCAGCGTTTCCGGGCCAAAAAGCCGGGCCGACCGGGGCGCGGGATAAAGCTTACAGCCATGCAGTGTTGCACCATTGCCAAGCCCCTCTTGGGCGATGCGATCAAATAGCCGCTCCAGCGCCTCGAACCGGGGGCGGTAAGGCTCGCCCGACACGGTCATCAAAAGCGCGGCCAGGGCCCTCAGCCCGATCTCGCGCGGCGCCGCCGCCAGAGCTTTCGCATCCAGCAACACATGCCGGCCAAGGGGCCGCGCCGCCCGCGCCAAAACAGCCTCTGTGGCCAGTTCCAGCGCGGCGCGGGCGCGGGCCAGATGCGCCGCCGCGTCGGCAATGCGCTGAGACGACAACCCCGCTGCTTCCAGCGCCGGCAGCAACGCACGGACGCGGCTGCGGGCAAAGCGCGCTTCGCTGTTCATGGGGTCTTCCAGCCAGTCCTGGCGCTGCGTTCTGAGATAGGTGCGTAAATTTGCCCGGCCGATCCCCAGCAACGGTCGCACCAGACTCAAATCCTCGAATCCCGGAACGGGGAAAGGCGCCCGTGCCCGCATGGCCGAGAGCCCGTCCAAGCCGCTGCCACGCCCCAGCCGCAGCAGGAATGTCTCGGCCTGATCGTCCAGCGTGTGACCGACATAGAGGTTCGTGATGCCGTGACGCTTGAGCCAGCGCCCCATCAGGCCATAGCGCGCATCGCGCGCCAGCGCCTCGATGCCCGATTTGGGGCGCGCGCCCCTGCGGGTGAGGATGTGAGCCGGAAGGCCCGCCTTCCTGGCGGCTGCTGCCGCCGCCTTTGCTTCGCCCGCCGAGCCGTCCCGCAGGGCGTGATCCACGATCAGGACGATGGGGTTGGCGCGTCCGCTGCTTTTCGCCCAACCCGCCAGAAGATGCATCAGGGCGAGACTATCGCCGCCGCCCGACACAGCCACAGCCGCCGGCCAGGGCGCGTCCATGCGTGCCATCGCTTCGGCGAAGAGCGTTTCAAGACCCGCAGATGCCGGCCCGCTATCTGCTGCAGGCGGCCTTGTGGGCGCCTGCAGCCGCCGCGAGCGTGGCGGGCGGCGCTTTGGGGTATTTGGTCTTGAGCGCGGCAAGTGTGAGGCATCCTCCGCTGGTCTGGCCTTCCGCGAGCAGCGACTGGCCCAGCTTCAGCATACTGTCGGGACTGCGGCCGGAGTCGGGATATTTCTTGATCTGTTCGGCGAATGCGCGCGCGGCGCCGGGATAGTCGTGCTGCACATAGGCGATGTCGCCGATCCAATAGATCGCCTGGGCCGAAAGATCATGATCGTCCGGATTGGCGTCGGCATAGGAGCGGAACGCCGCGCTGGCCTCGGCATATTGCGCCTTGGCCAACAGATTCATGGCGCGGTCATATTGCGACTGACCGCCGCGAGAAGGGACCGGTCCTGACGGCCCGACAGGCGTGGCATTGGCGGGAGGATTGGCCGGCAAAGTCCCCAAAGTGCCGGGTGGCTTGCCCAGTTGCTGCGGCTCTCCTGCCGCCATGTCCGATGACGGTCCCGATGACATCGGCGTGGCGCCCTGGTCGCCGCCGATCGGCGGCAGGGGCGCGCCCGGCGCCGTGTTGGCCGGGCCTTGCGCCATGGGGGCCGGAGGCGTCGCCCCGCCCGTGCCGCCGCAATTGAGGCCCTGGTCGCCCGCGCCCAGTTGCTGGGCCGACAGCATGCAAAGCCGATAGGCGAAATCTTTCTGCTGCGCGTCGATCTTCTGGCGCAGTTCCTGGATTTGGTGGGATAGTTCTTCGTTGGCGCCGGTAAGGGTCGAGAGGCTTTCCGTGAGATTGCGCGCCTTGTCTTCCAGTTGCTGGACGCGGTCGCCCAGTTGCTTGATCTGGGCGTCCTGGCCGTCCTCATGCGCCTGGCTGGCGGCTTTTTCCTCGTCGCTTTCACCAAACAATTGGGCGTGCGCGGGCAATGCGTTGATCGCCGCTCCCGACAGCATCAGGCTCAAGGCAAGAATGGCGGCGCGCGTCTTCATGACATCCTCGCGAAAATGAAAAGGGCGCGGGGATCGCACCCCGCGCCCTTCCCTGTAGTTTAAACGGCGATCACGAGTTCGCGCCACCCGTGATGACGCTGACGCCGCGGCGATTCTGCGCCCAGCAATCTTCGTTCGATTCCGTGCAGATCGGACGTTCCTTGCCGTAGGAAATGGTTTCCAGACGCGCAGCGGAGACGCCCTGGGCCACCAGGAACTCTTTCACGGCATTGGCACGGCGGGCGCCCAGCGCGAGGTTATATTCGCGAGTGCCGCGTTCGTCGCAATGGCCTTCGATGTTGAGGCGCACGGACGGATACCGGGCAAGCCACGCCGCCTGCTTGTTGAGCGTGGCCTTGTCATTGTCCTCGATATTGTACTGGTTCAGGGCGAAATGGACGGTGTCGCCCACATTGACCTTAAAGTCCTGGGCGCTGCCAGGAATGATGCTGGAGGTGACGGCCTGCTGTTGCGGCGGCGGCGGCGTCACGGGCGGCGGAGCCGTATTGACCGCTTCCTGTTTGTGGGTGCAGGCGGCCAGCAGCAACGCCGCAGACAGCACGGCAAATTTCATGGTGCTGGAAAATTTCGTCATGGCAATCGATCTCCCGAGAAAGTGAAGGCGGCGCGGGCGGTGCCTGAGGGAATGACCACCCGAGGGCAAAACGTATAAGGCGGCAAAAAGTAGCAAAAATCCGGCAATTTCAATTTCGGTGATGGCTGGCCGCCACCTCAGACTTGGCCCGGATATGCGCCCGGGAACTCTTTAGGGCAAGCTAATTTTTCCTCAGAAAGCCCCTATGCATAGCTGTCATGTTTTCGGCGGCCACAAATACTATTGTATGAGCGGCGACCAGGCCGGGTCCGAAGCATCGCCCGGCGTCATTACCCGCTGCTCATTCCTTCCCGTGACGTCAACCGACCATATCTGAGAACCCCGGCTATTGGCGGCTTCGCGGGTGAACATCAGCACCCGGCCATTGGGCGCCCAGGTGGGGCCTTCGTCATGGTAGGCGTTGGTGAGCATGCGCTCGCCTGAGCCATCGGGTCGCATCACCCCGATGGTGAAATGCGCGCCCTGCTGCTTGGTGAAGGCAAGGAGATCGCCCCTGGGACTCCAGACCGGGGTGCCGTTCTCGCCCGCGCCGAAACTGATTCGGTGCTGATTCGAGCCGTCTGCGTTCATCACATATATCTGCTTGGAGCCGCCGCGGTCGGATTCGAACGCGATCTGACGCCCATCCGGCGAGAAGGAGGGCGCGCTGTCGATGGCGGGATCGGTGGTGAGCCGCTGGACTGCGCGCGAACGCAGATCCATCACGTAAATGTCGGAATTGCCGGCCTGCTCCAGCGCCATGGCGACACGGTTGCCGTCGGGCGAGAAACGCGGCGAGAAGGTCATGTTGGGGAAATTGCCCAACTCTTCCTGTTTGCCGGTTTCCAGATCGAACAGATAGATGTGCGGCTTGGTGGCGATATAGGACAGATAGGCGATCATCTGCGCGGTGGGATTGAAGCGCGGGGTCAGCACCAGATAGTCGCCGCGGGTGAGAAAGATGGGGTTGGCGCCATCTTCGTCCATCACCGCCAGGCGCTTGATGCGCTTGATCGCAGGGCCGGATTCCGAAATGAAGACGATGCGGGTGTCGAAATAACCGGTTTCGCCGGTGATGCGCGAATAGATCGCGTCCGACACCATATGGGCGACGCGGCGCCAATTCTCCGGCTGGGTGAAGAATTGCTGGCCCAGCATCTGGTTCTCGCTATAGACGTCCCACAGGCGGAATTCGACTTTGAGCCGGCCATCAGGCTGAAGCGAGATTTGGCCCGCCACCAAACCTTGTGCATTGATCACCCGCCAATTGCCGAAATTGGGCGCTACATTGATGTTGGTGATGTGGTCGACAAAGGCCTTGGGATCGATGGCGTTGAACAGCCCTGAACGCTGAAGGTCGGCGCGCACCACCTGGGCGATATTGGCGCCCACCTGGGCCTGGGCCGGATCGCCCGACAGGAAATCGGGAATGGCGATCGGAACCGGCTTGATATTGCCCTGGGTGACGTCGACCTGGAGCGCCGCCATCGCCGGCAAAGGCGCAAGCGCCGCCAGAAACAGGGCGCAAATGACCAGAAGTTTCCTCATGCCATTCTCCAAAGACATATCCGCGTTTCTCGTTCCCGACAGGACCTCAAATAGCGAAGCGATAGGCCATAAAATACAGGCCTTT
>DATKPL010000254.1:0-7108 GCA_035524155.1 Rhizomicrobium sp. | reverse complement strand
CGGTGGCGTCGCGCCCGCCGATCGCGTGAATCTTCCCGTTCAGTGCCACGGCACAGACCGAGCCCCGCCCGCCTTTCATCGCCGCCAATATGCGCCACGTGTCCAGCGCCGGATCATACTCGAACGCGGTATCCTGGCCGTCATTATGCGTCTTGGCGCCGATGAAACCGCCGATCACATGGATCCTGTCGTTCAGCACGGCGACGCCGACATGATCCAGCGCCCGGGGCATGGGGCTGCGTGCCCGCCATTTGTCCGTACCCGGATCATATTCCTGATGATAGGGCCCGGCATAGGTCAGCACATTGCCGCCCAGGACATGCACCCGTCCCGCCGCGTAGCACACGCCCACTTCACAGAGCGCCGCGGGCAGCGGCGTCTTCATCACCCAGCTTCCGGCATTTTGCGCCCGCGCCATGCGCGGCAGCAACAAAGCGGCGGACGATGCCGCCATCATGACGCGGCGATTGAGCATGAAAACTCCCCTTAGGAACGGCTGCCCGGGAGTATAGCGCGTTGGCGCTCTTATATGTGGGCGGTCCGGCTCGCGCCTAACGCCTTTATATGTGGGCGGTCCGGCTCGCGCCTAACGCCTATTTCATGCTGCGTACGACATGCCAGCCATCGCCTTCCTTGCACAGGGCGCAATCGGCGCCCTTGAAAACAGCGGCATATTTCTGCTCATGGCGCAGCTGCCAGGCGAACCATTCCCAGCCCAACCTGGTCAGCTCGCCGCCATTCGCCATGCCATAGGTGCCGATATGCGTGAGCCCATCCTGCCAGGCCATGAAGACGGGCGCTTTGATATAGGCCAGGTCTTCCACCGATGCCTTGTGCAGCGCGTCGCGCTCTGCATCCCCCGCCAGGATCAGGGTGGGCGCATGGATGCGGGACAGTTGCGTCTTGCCGTCCACTTCGGTCGCCGCCGCCAGCGGCCGGTCCAGGAACGGCACGCCCGAGAACATCACGCTCGCCTTGATGCGCGGATCGGCAGACACCGCCGTCGCCAGCATGCCGCCGCAGGATTGCCCCGCCACGCCGATCGCGCTGGTGTCGAGCCGATGATAGAATTTGCTGCCCGGACGATCATTCTCCTTCACTGCCCAATCGATGCCCGCGATCAGTTGCGGCACGGTGTTGCGGCCGACCGCATCGCCGGGCTGGGGCGCGGGTTGCTGCGGACGCGGCGGCCTCGGTCCACTGGGCGGATTGACCGGCGGATTTTCCTGCGGCCCCACTTCGTATTTGGCGTTCGCGATGGGCCCGCCTGCCACGATCAGGAAACCATGGCTGGCCATTTCGGTCAGGGCGATGCGGAAACGGTTGCCCGCATTCAGGCAGGCGCCATTGCCCCAGGTGATGATGGGCAGCTTGCCGGCCGCGGCGATGTCGGCGGGATAATAAAGCGTGTGGTCGGGCAGCGATGGGTCTTCCGCCATGACCGCCTTGAAAGGCCCGGTGCCCAGCGGCACATCGGGCTTCTGGTATGCGGGCCGCCCGAACGGCAGCGGCTTGCCGTCCGCATCCTTGGTGGGGGCCAGAACCGGCGCGGGATCGGCCCATGACGCGGCGGGCAACCCAATGGGCAGCGCCAAAGCCGACATCAAAACGGCATGAGATATGCGGATGTGGTTTTTCATGAAGCCCTCCCCGGCAGGCCACGAATGTACCATCTAGTTCGTTTATTGGAAAGGCGTGCCCGGCCCGCCCAGGACCCCGATTGCTTAATCCACCTTTATTAATTAGCCTACTTTCATGTCAGCCCGCGCCGATGCCGATCTTTTGCGCCGCTTTGTCGATTCCGTCTCGCATGGACGGGGCGCGGCGCTGGCGCGGATGGAGGAAGCGGGCGTCACCCTGCCCCAGGTGCTGCTGATGGCGCGGGTCGGGCGCGCGGGCACCGCCTCGATCTCCGGTCTGGTCAAGCTTTCCCCGGGCACGGCGGCGGCGATGAGCCAGATGGTGGACCGGCTGGTCAGGCAAGGCTGGCTTCTGCGCCGCGAAGACACAAACGACCGGCGCCGCAAGGCCGTATCGCTCTCGCCTGCCGGCACGGCGATGCTGCGCGAGCTGGAGCGCGCCCGCACCCAGGATTACGCGGCCGGCCTCAAGCGCTTTTCGCCGCGCCTGCGCGCCGGGCTCCATGCGTGGCTGGAGCAGGCGCAGGCCGAAATCGAAAGCGGAGGATCGCCATGAATGCACGCTGGCTTCTGCTTTGTGTGTTCGCGCTCAGTCTTTACGGCACCGGCCAGGTCTGGCTGGTGCAACTGTCCAGCTATCCGCTCTGGCGTCATGTCGGCGCGGCGGAATTCCCGGCCTATCATTTGGCCTGGTGGCGCAGCATCTGGGGTGTGGTTCTGGGGCCCGCCGCGCTGGTCTTTCTGGGCGCGTTCCTGATGCTCGCATGGCGCGGACCCGAAATTCCCCTCTGGGCCGCATGGACGGGCGTGGCGCTGCAACTGGGATTGGCGCTGGGCACGGCTTTGTGGTGGGGGCCGTTGATGGCGCGGCTGGAAGGGGCAAGCGGCGGGCCCGATCCCGCGCGCTTCACATTGTTGTTGCAAACCCATTGGCTGAGAGTGGCGCTGGTCACCGCCTATTCGGTGCTTCTCTCCTGGATGATGCTGCTGAGCATGAAGCCGCACTAAATTGCCGGCATGGCGCAGGCCGCGCTGGAGGCTTCGATGAAAATCCAGCAACAGGCGGCGGACCAGGCTCGCCGGACGATGGCCGACGCGCAGGCGCAGATTCAAGACACCAAAGACGCCCTCAAAAAGATCGAAGAGGCGGCGCCGGGGACGACGCGACTTACCCGCGGCTGAGACTCTGCAGCGGCCGGTCTTGCCAGAACTGCCGCGCAGTGAAAGCATCGCTATTGATGTCAAATCCAGGGAATCGGAGCGGGCATGACAAAATTTCTCGGTGTGGGCCTGGCGGCCTTGTTCATGGCCGGCGTGCTGGCGCCGGCTTCGGCAGCTCCGTACAAACTCACCGTCAAGAACAACAGCACCAGCACCCAGAAACCGACCGTGTATCAGGCGCCGCCGCCCGCGCCGGTGACCTCCGGCAAGACCGGCGCCAAGAAGAAGCCGTAAGCCCACACTCACTTCTGTTTCACCATGGGCGGGCTTGACCCGCCCATCCATGGATGGCCGGCTCTTACCCGTCGGCCCGCGCTTCGCGCGGCGGGCGCCGCCCATGGAGGTTGTGCAGGTTTACCGATCCCCGATTGTTTCCCGTGCAACATAGGGTAGCATCCCTCCATCACCCGGGTGGGCCTGCCGGTTGTGTCACCGACGCGGGCGTTTCCCCCCGCCCTCCCCAGCCGGACCGCCGGCAGGCCAACCGGGTAGAGAACCAGGTTGAGCGAGGTGCGCAGCACGTGGATCACCGCCAGGCGTATGAGACCGAGGTGCTTTCCACCTTTGCTCGCCTGGGATCGCGCACGCCGGGGATTTCAGATTCAGACAGGGACAATGAATATCGCGCCCAACGCATCTTCTTCGCGGCGCTGGCCGGCTTCAAACGCGACGTCGAGAATGCGCGCGCCCTCACCGAACTGCGCAAGGACGCGCTGGGCGACCTGCTCGACGCGCTCTGCGACGCAACGCCGGACGAAACGGCATGGGACGAGGCGATAATCGAGGCAAGGAGGGAGTATTAGGTTCGATCGAATACCCGTTGCTTTTGCTCGACAGAACGCCGCTTGAAGAAGAAAGAGCCCGCGCCGGCATTCGCAGCTTGCGCGGGCTCTTTTGCCGCCGGTGGGGTGGGCGCCGCGGCGGAAAAATTATCAGGCCGCCTGCGGGGCGTCCGTCTGCTGCGCCGCTTCGGCTTCCAGCAGATAAGAGAGATGCGCGAAATTGCGCGCGCCGGCCTTGCGGATCAGATTGGCGCGGTGCACTTCCACGGTGCGGGGCGAGATCATCAACTCGCGCGCCACCGCCTTGCTGGTCAGGCCCGAACGGACCAGATGCAGGATTTCCTGCTCGCGTTTGGTGAAGCTGGAATACGTCACGATCTTCTATCGTCCCCGTGCGGCATTTCGTGTCACACAAATGTCATGCGGTGATTAAACGAAGAGTGAAAGTTTCGCATCCCCATACTCCCGTATGGGGTCCAACTTCCGCGAGTATCAGAAGCCCGCCTTGACCGCGATCACCGCCGCTTCGGCGCGCGAGCGCGCGCCGATCTTGCGGAAGATGGTGCGGAAATGAAGCTTCACCGTGACTTCGGCCAGGCCCAATTCGCGGCCGATTTCCTTGTTGGAAAGCCCACGCACCAGCATGGCGAGCACCTCAAGCTCGCGGCTGGTGAGGCCATCCAGCGCGGTTTGGCGCGCGGGCTCGGCGGGTGACATTTCAGACAAGCCTTCCGCCGGCACGCTGGTCCCGCCCGCCAGCAGGATCTGAAGCGCGTGGGAGAGATGCGCGGGTGTCGCGGTCTTGGGGATGAAGCCGCGCGCGCCCGCCGCGATCACGGCGCGAATGTCTTCGTTGTTCTCGCTGCCCGAGATGATCGCCACCGGCACGCCGGGATGACGATTTACAAGGTTCTTCAACGCCGCGGGCGACATGCCGGGCATGTTGTAGTCGAGCAGATAGAGCGCATAGCCGTCATGCGCCGCGGCATCGTCCAGGGATGCGGTTTCGGTAATCGCGGCGTCGGGGATCAGCCGCTCGATCTGGGCGCGCAAGGCTTCCCGGTAAAGAGGATGGTCGTCGGCAATCAGTATACGCATGATCTTGCCGCCCCCGGCCCGGCAACCATAGCATGGCTTCCGCGCCAAAGCAGGTTAATCTGGCGTCCTGGGATTGGGCTTTCCCTGCAGGGGTTTCGTTGGCTGGAATCTTTTCCCGACCGGTTTTGCGCTCACCCGAATTGACGGAGCGGGCGTCGAATTTCTTCACCATCGCGTGGATGGTGCTGGCGATCAATCTTGTGGTCCTGGCCGGCGCCGTCGCCGCCCAGCCGGGGCTCGCGCTCTTTTTCGCCGGGATTCTGGCCCAGAACCTCGCCCTCACCTTGCTGTGCCTGGAATTGAACCGCCGCGGCCATGTTTCGGTCGCGGCCTGGTTCTATGCGCTCACGCTGGTGGCCTTTGCGACCATCCGTTCGTTCCATGCCGGGGGCATCTATTCCACCGGCATGTACAGCCTTTACCTGTTCCCGCTGATGACGGGGCTTTTGCTGAGCTTCCGGGCCGGAGTGATCACTGCTTTCATCTGCGCCGGCCTGGAGCTTGTCATCGCCCTTCTGCAGATGCGGGGCGTGATCGCCAAGACCCTGGTCTATAGCCCGATCAGCGTCTGGATGATCGATGCCCTGTACATGGGCGTGGGCCTGATGATCCTCCGGCTCGCCATCAAAAGCACCGTCGAGTCCAACCAGCGGCTGAGGCAGGAGCTGGCCGAACGCATCAAGGCCGAACAGCAGCGCGACGTGGCGCTGGAAGCGGGCGCCATCGGCATCTGGGAAGGCGACATGGGGCATGACTTCATGCTCGATGCGCGCGGCTTCGCCATTTCGGGCATGCAGAATGTCCCCGGCAAGCTCACCACCCAGCAATGGATTGGCCTGATCCATCCCGACGACACGGAAAAAGTGGCGGCCGTGATCAGCCAGCTGCAAAGCCATGCCGACCGCATCAGCGCCGATTACCGGATCGTTCGGCCCGATGGTGGCGTGCGCCACGTGGAAGTGACGGCGGCGGCGGTCGAGCGCGACGGGCAGCGATCCTTTGTCGGCACGGTGATCGACGTGACCGAGCGCCGCGCGCTGGAAGACCGGCTGCATCACTCGCGGAAGATGGAGGCGATCGGGACGCTCGCCGGCGGCATCGCCCATGACTTCAACAATATCCTGGGCGCGGTGCAGGGTTTCGCGTCCCTGCTGGAAGAGACGGCGGAGGCGGATTCGCGAGAACGCGGCTTTGCCCAGCGCATCGGCGCCGCCTGCGAGCGGGGCCGCGACATCGTCAAGCAGATATTGTCGTTCGCCCGTCATGGCGCCCAGCAGCGCGACGTGATCGACCTGGTGCAATTCGTGAGCGACTATGCGGCGCTTCTTGCCAAGGTCATGCCCGCGACGGTGGAGCTGGATATCGCGCTGGACGCAGCGCCCATTCCGGTGCGCGCCAATGCCGGCCAGCTTTCGCAGCTGATCGCCAATCTGTGCAAGAACGCTGCCGAATCCTTTGGCGGCCATCCGGGCACGGTGCGTTTGGATATCTCTTCGGCGAGTCTGGCCGAAGTGACCACCGCCATTCACCGGGCGAACCACGTGATCGGCGCCGCGCCGTTCGACAGCCGGTATGCGCGGCTGCGGGTGAGCGACCTGGGCGCGGGGATCGAGCCCAAATTGCTGCCGCAGATCTTCGATCCCTTTTTCTCCACCAAGGGCCAGCGCGGCACGGGATTGGGCCTGGCGGTGGTGCATGGCGTGGTGGAAGCGCATGGCGGCTTCTGCACGGTGGAGACGGTGTTGGGCCGAGGCACCGCGATCTCGGTCTATTTCCCCCTCGCCGCCGAACCGCTCCAGCAAGCCGCCGCGCTCATGCCCGCGCCCGACGCGCGCGGGCATGAGCGCATCCTGATCGTGGATGACGAACCCGACATCACCGATAGTCTTGCGCTCAACCTGGACTGGCTGGGTTACGACGTGCTGACGGTCAACGACCCGCATGAGGCGATGGAGATCATTCACGGCGAAAACGGCATCGACGCCATCGTCGCCGACCATTCCATGCCGGGCATGAGCGGGATCGAAGTAATCCGCGAATTCAAGCGCCTCCATCCCGATGGCGTGGCCATCCTGGTGAGCGGCTATAGCGACCGCGATCCGGGCCAGGCGATGGACGCGATCGACCTGTTCCTGGACAAGCCGGTCAAGGCGGCGGAGCTGGCGGCGCGGCTGCGCATCCTGTTCGAACGGGCCAAGGATCCGGTTTGATTCATGCCTGGGCGTCAGGCGCGAGCCGGACCGCCCAATACTTAAAAGCGCGTTAGGCGTGAGCCGGACCGCCCAAAAATAAGCACCCCATACTTCTGCGCGAAACGCGCATACCGATGCCCGCGCCACACAAGCGGCGAAATGGGTTAGTGCCAAC
>DATKPL010000253.1:0-3348 GCA_035524155.1 Rhizomicrobium sp. | reverse complement strand
TGTGCATGCCCAGAATGCCCGACTGGGGCGAATTCAAGATGGGCGTGGACATCAGCGAGCCGAACACGCCGCCATTGGTGATGGAGAAGGTGCCGCCCTGCAATTCCTCCAGCTTGAGCTTGTTGTCGCGGGCGCGGAGGCCGAAATCCATCACCGCCTTCTCGATCGCCGCCAGCGACAGCTGATCGGCATCGCGCACCACTGGCACCACCAGGCCCTTGTCGGTCGAAACGGCCACGCCGATGTCGTAGTAATTCTTGTAGATGATGTTGTCGCCTTCGATCTCGGCATTGATGTTGGGCAATTCCTTCAGCGCGGCGACGCAGGCCTTGACGAAGAAGCCCATGAAGCCCAGGCGCACGCCGTGCTTCTTCTCGAAGCTGTCCTTGTAGTCGCTGCGCATGGCCATGATGCGGGTCATGTCGACTTCGTTGAACGTGGTGAGCTGGGCGGCGGTGTTCTGCGATTCCTTCAGGCGCAGCGCGATAGTCTTGCGCAGCCGCGACATCGGCACTTTTTCCTCGCGGTCGGAGTGCGCGCGGGGACCGGCGGGCACGGCAACAGCGGCGGCTGGCTTGCTGGCACGCGATTCCAACGCTTCCAGCATGTCGCCCTTGGTGACGCGGCCGTCACGGCCGGTGCCGGCCACGGTCGTGGTGGGAACGCCCGATTCCTGCGCGATGCGTTGCGCCGACGGCATGGCGGGCGCATCGCTTTTGGCGGAAGGCGCTTCTGCTTTCGGGGCGGGCGCCTTCGGCGCTTCGGCCTTGGCCTGGATCGGCTTGGCGGCGTCGGGATTGCCGGCAGGCACCGCGGCGGTCTTGCCGGCCTTGCCTTCGGCAATCGAGCCCAGCACCGCGCCCACCTGCACGGTGGCGCCGGCCTTCACGGAAATGGATTCGATCGAGCCGGCTGCGGGCGCGGGCACTTCCACCGTCACCTTGTCGGTTTCCAATTCCAGGATGGGCTCGTCGCGGGCGACGCTCTCGCCTTCCTTCTTGAACCAGCGCGCCACCGTGGCTTCGGTCACGGATTCGCCCATCGCGGGCACTTTGATTTCGATGCTCATAAAATCCTCTTACAGGCGAAACGCCGTTCGCCGTTACAAAGACAATGCGTCGTTCAGGAATTGGGCCAGCTCGGCCAGATGCTGTTTCATCAGGCCCACGGCGGTGGAGGCGGATTCGGGCCGTCCGGTATAACGCAGGGGCTTCTTGCCGCTGGTAAGGGCTTCGATCCGGGGCGCGACGAAGGTCCAGGCACCCTGGTTCTTGGGCTCTTCCTGGCACCAGACCAGCTCGGCCTTGGGGAAGCGGTTGAGTTCTTCCGCCAGAACCGTATCGGGGAAGGGATAGAGCTGCTCCAGACGCAAAATCTGGATGCGGTTCTCGCCCCGCTTCTCGCGCTCTTCCATCAGGTCGAAATAGACTTTGCCGGAGCAGAGAACGACCCGCTTGATGTCGGCGTCCTTGGCCAAGGTGATGGTGGTGGCGCCGGGCACGACTTCGGCCTGGTCGCGCAGCACCCGGTGGAAGCTGTTCGAGGCTTCCATGTCGGAGAGGAACGAAACGCAGCGTTTGTTGCGCAGAAGCGATTTAGGCGTCATCACGATCAAGGGCTTGCGGAACGGGCGGTGCATCTGCCGGCGCAGCATGTGGAAATAATTGGCCGGCGTGGTCGGCACGCAGACCTGCATATTGTCCTGCGCGCAAAGCTGGAGATAACGCTCCAGCCGCGCCGAGGAATGTTCCGGACCCTGGCCCTCATAGCCATGGGGCAGAAGCATCACCAGGCCCGACATGCGCAGCCATTTCATTTCGCCGGACGAGATGAACTGATCCATCACCACCTGGGCGCCGTTGGCGAAATCGCCGAACTGCGCTTCCCACAGGACCAATCCCTTGGGTTCGGCCAGGGTGTAGCCATATTCGAAGCCCAGCACCGCTTCTTCCGAAAGAAGCGTGTCCACCACTTCGAAATGGCCCTGGCCTTCGCGGATATGGTTCAAGGGCAGATAGCGTTCTTCGCTTTCCTGATCGACCAGCGCGGCATGGCGCTGGCTGAAGGTGCCGCGCGACGCGTCCTGGCCCGACAGGCGCACATCCATGCCTTCGTCGAGAAGCGTGCCGAACGCCAGCGCTTCGGCCGTGGCCCAGTCGAAGCCTTTGCCGCTTTCGAACATCTGCGCCTTGGCTTCGAGCTGGCGGGCGATGGTCTTGTGCAGATGCAAGCCTTTGGGCGCGGTGGTGAGCGCTTTGCCCACTTGCTTCAGGATGTCTTCGGGGACGCCGGTCAGGCCGCGGCGGTCGCCGCTTTTGGGTGCGGCAGCAAGGCCCGCCCAGCGCCCATCCAGCCAGTCGGCGCGGTTGGGCAGATGCGATTTGGAGGCGTTGAACTCCTCATCCAGCTTCTGGTTGAAATTCGCCTGCATCGCCGTGACGTCGGCCTCGCTCACGATGCCTTCGGACACCAGCTTCCGGCTGTAGATCGAAAGCGTCGAGGGATGGTCCTTGATCGCGTGGTACATCAGAGGCTGGGTGAAGGCCGGCTCGTCGGATTCATTGTGACCGAATCTGCGGTAGCAGATCATGTCGATCACCACATCCTTGTGGAACAGCTGGCGGAATTCGGTGGCGATGCGCGCGGCATGCACCACCGCTTCGGGATTGTCGCCATTCACGTGGAAGATCGGCGCCTGTACCATCAGCGCCACGTCGGTGGCATAGGGCGAGGAGCGCGAATAGATCGGCGCGGTGGTGAAGCCGATCTGGTTGTTGATGATGAAATGGACGGTGCCGCCGGTGCGGAAGCCCCTAGTGCCCGACATGGCGAAACATTCCGCCACCACGCCCTGGCCCGAAAATGCCGCGTCGCCGTGAATCAGCAGCGGCAACACCGAGGCGCGGCTCTGTATATCGCCCAACTGGTGCTGTTTGGCGCGGGCCTTGCCCAGTACGACGGGATCGACGATTTCCAGATGCGAGGGATTGGCGGTGAGCGAGAGATGAACCTGGCGGCCGTCGAACTCGCGGTCCGATGAGACGCCCAGATGGTATTTGACGTCGCCCGAGCCTTCGACCTCCGAAGGATTGGCGCCGCCGCCCTGGAATTCATGGAACAGCTGGCGATAGGGCTTGCCCATCACATTGACCAGCACATTCAGCCGGCCGCGATGGGCCATGCCCAAAACGATTTCCTTCACGCCCAGCTGGCCGCCGCGCTTGATGATCTGCTCCAGCGCGGGGATGGTGGATTCCGCGCCGTCCAAACCGAAACGCTTGGTGCCCACGAAACGGGTGCCGGCGAATTTCTCAAAACCTTCGCCTTCGATCAGCTTGTTGAGGATCG
>DATKPL010000252.1:0-10588 GCA_035524155.1 Rhizomicrobium sp. | reverse complement strand
GCGTCCAGCGGGCGCAGGCCCTGCCGCACGCCGAACTCGGCGAACTCGACGATCAGGATGGCGTTCTTGGCCGACAGTCCGATGATGGCCAGCATGCCCACCTGGAAATAGATGTCGTTGAAGAAATGCCGGGCGGTGGCCGCGCCTACCGCGCCGATCACGCCCAAGGGGATCACCAGCATCACCGACAGCGGGATGGCCCAGCTTTCATACAGCGCCGCCAGGAACAGATAAATGATCAGGATCGACAAGCCATACAGCGCGGGCGCCTGGGCGCCGGCTTTCTGTTCCTGATAGGAGAGGCCGGTCGCTTCATAGCCCACGCCCTTGGGCAGTTTCTGGAACAGCTTGTCCATCTCGGCCAGCGCCGTGCCGGTGCTGATGCCTGGCGCGCCCGACCCCTGGATTTCGATCGCGGGCAGGCCGTTGTAGCGGGACAGCGTGGTCGGTCCCAGCGCCCACTCGGCCCGCGCGAAGGACGAGAAGGGCGCCATGGTGCCGGTCGAGGTGCGCACATACCAGCGGTCCAGGTCGTCGGGCGTCATGCGGTATTCTGCATCGCCCTCGATATAGACGCGCTTGACGCGATCGTGATCGATGAAATTGTTGACGAAGACGCCGCCCCAGGCGGTCGACAGGGTCGAATTGATGTCGGCGGTGGAAACGCCCAGGGCGTTGGCCTTTTCCTGGTCGACGGAAATGTGAAGCTGCTGGGAATCGTCCAGCGTGCTGGGACGCACTTGGGCCAGCAGGGGGTCGCGGGCGGCCAGGCCCAGCAACTGGTTGCGCGCGTCGATCAAGGCCGCATGGCCGAGATTGCCGCGATCTTCCATCTCCAGGTCGAAGCCGCTGGCGAAACCCAGTTCGGGGACCGACGGCGGAACGATGGGAAAGATCTGGGCGTCGGGAATCCGGACCAGATTCATGAAGGCGCGCTGGGCGATGGCCTGAGCGCCATTCTGGGCGCCTTGGCGCTGGCTCCAGTCCTTGAGCTTGACGAAAGCAACGCCGGCATTCTGGCCCGCACCGGCGATGGGATTGAAGCCCGCGACCGCGAACACCATGGTCGCGTTGTTCTTTTCGGCGGTGTCGAAATAATGGGCTACCTGGTTCGCTGCGGCCAGCGTTTTCGACAGCTCGGTTCCCGGCTTGAGATTGATCAGGTTGAGGATGAAGCCCTGATCCTCGTCCGGCAGGAATCCAGTCGGCAGATTATAAAGCAACAGCGCCATCACGGCGACGATGCCGCCATACACCAGCATGGTGATGCGGCTGCGGTCCAGCACCCATTCCAGGGTCCGGCGGTACCAGTCGCGGAAGCGCTCGAAATAATGGTTGAAGCCGTCGAAGAAACGCCCCAGCCAGCCGCCGGCATGGGCATGCTGGCCTTTTTCGATGGGCTTGAGAAGGGTGGCGCACAGGGCGGGCGTGAGCACCAGGGCGACCATGATCGACAAGAGCATCGCCGAGACGATGGTGATCGAGAACTGGCGATAGATCACGCCGGTCGAACCGCTGAAGAACGCCATGGGCAGGAACACGGCGGTGAGGACCAGGCCGATGCCGATCAGGGCGCCGGTGATTTCGCGCATCGAGAGCAGGGTGGCTTCGCGCGGCGGCAGGCCTTCCTCGCGCATGATGCGCTCGACATTCTCGACCACCACGATGGCGTCATCGACCAGAAGGCCGATCACCAGCACCAGCGCGAACAAGGTGAGCACATTGATGGAATAGCCCGCGATCGCCAGCACGCCGAACGTGCCCAGCAGCACCACCGGCACCGCGACGGCAGGCACAAGCGTGGTGCGCCAATTCTGCAGGAACAGATACATCACCAGGATAACCAGCAGGATCGCTTCCACCAGCGTGATCACCACGTCCCGGATCGAGAGGCGGATGAATTCCGTATTGTCCACCGGGAACAGCATCTGCACGCCGGGGGGAAGCTGGGGCACAAGCGCGTTGGCGCGCGCCTTGACCTGGTCCACCAGCTGGAGCGCGTTGGCGCCGGGCGTCGGCATGATGGCAAGACCAGCGGCAGGATGGCCGTTCATCGTGCTGACGACGCCGTACTGATCGGCGCCCAGTTCCACCCGCGCCACGTCCGACAGATGCACCACGGCGCCGCCAGGGATGGTCTTGAGGATGATGTTGCGGAACTGATCCGGGGTCTGGAGCTGGGACTGCGCGGTCACGGTGGCGTTGATGCTCTGTCCGGGCACGGAAGGCTGGCCGCCGATCTGGCCGGCGGAAACCTGCACATTCTGCGCCTGGATGGCGGCATAGACGTCGGACGGCTGCAGCGAATAATTGTGCAGCTTGTAAGGGTCGAGCCAGATGCGCATGGCGTATTGCGCGCCGAAGCCCTGGACGTTGCCCACGCCGGTGACGCGCGACAGCGGGTCCTGCATCTTCGAGACCATGAAGTTCGACAGGTCCACATTGTCGTAGCGATCGGTGGGATCGTAGAGCACCACGATCAGGAGGAAGTTCGTTTCCGCCTTGGCGACCGTGACGCCGATCTGCTGCACCTGGCTGGGCAGCTGCGCCACCGCCTGCTGCACCTTGTTCTGGACCTGGACCTGGGCGATATCGGGATCGGTGCCGGGCGCGAAGGTGGCGATCAGCGAAACCGAGCCGTCGGCGTTCGAGTTGGACGAGAAATAGAGAAGATTGTCGATGCCGGTGAGCTGCTGCTCGATCACCTGGGTGACGGAGTTCTGCACCGTGGCGGCGTCGGCGCCGGGATAGATGGCGTTCACCGCCACCGCCGGCGGCGCGATGGTGGGATATTGCTCGATGGGCAGGAAGAAGGCGGAAATTCCGCCCGCCACCATGATCACGATTGCGATCACCCAGGCGAAAACGGGCCGATCGATGAAGAAGCGCGATAACGCCATGGGGCGCCTCCTTTAATGTTTGGCCGGGGCTCCGGGCGCGGCGCCCGCCGGCATCGCGTTCACCTTCATGTCGCCCGCGATGGCGCCCATCGGCTGCATCAAGCCTTGCACGATCACCTTGTCGCCGGCCTTGAGACCGTCCAGCACCTGCCAATTGCTGCCGATCATGCGGCCGGTCTTGATGACTCTCAGCCTCGTCGTGTTCTGATTGTCCAGGATCAGAACCGTGGGCTGGCTCTTGGCGTCGCGGCCGACCGCCGACTGCGGCACCAGGATCCCATGCGGATCGACGCCTTCATTGATCACGGCGCGCACATAAAGTCCCGGCAACAGGATGCCATCAGGATTGGGGAAGAGCGCGCGCAACAGCACGGTGCCGGTGGTCTCGTTCACCGTGACGTCGGTGAATTCCAGCCTGCCTTCCAGCGGATAGTCGTTGCCGTCGCCCAGCTTGAGGGTCACCTTGGCCGCGAGCGGCGCATTGCGGTCGACCTGGCCTTTGCGGGCCTGCGCTTCAAGGGCCAAAAGCTCGTCGCTGGACTGGTTGATGTCCACATAGATGGGATCGAGCGTCGAGATCACGGAAAGCGGCGTGCTTTGGTTGGCCGTGACCAGCGCGCCCGGCGTGACCGCGGATGCGCCGATGCGGCCGGTGAGGGGGGCGATCACCTTGGTGTAGCCCAGATTGATCTCGGCCGCTTCGACATTGGCGCGGTCGGATTTGACGATGCCTTCATCGGAGCCGACCAGGGCAATCTGCGTATCGAGCGTCTGCTGCGAGATCGCGTTCTGGCCCACGAGCGACTGGTAGCGCTTGAGATCGAGCCTGGCATTGACGAGATTGGCCTCGGCCTGGGCCAACTGGCCGCGTGCCTGATCCAGCGCCGCCTGGTATGGCCTGGGATCGATCTGATAGAGCGACTGGCCTTCCTTGACCACGCTGCCTTCGGTGAAGAGCCGCTTCTGGATGATGCCGGTGACTTGCGGTTCGACATTCGACACAGCGTAAGGATCGGTACGGCCCGGCAGCTCAGCCGTGAGTTGCACCGGCTGCTCGCGCACGACCATGTAGCCCACGAAAGGCAGCGGGCGCTGCTGCTGTGGCGGGCTGCAGGCGCAGAGCGTCGCGGCGGCCGCGAGGACCCAAAAATGGCGTGACATAATTTCCCCTTGAACAGCCGGCGTAAGCCACCCCCGGCGCGGCACTCCTATACAGAAAGGTGGGTTCGACCCCAACCCGCTACAAGGGCATAACCCCCGAGCGCCCCTCCCTTTACAGATGTTTTACATAGACATGACGGCGGGGATTGGAAGGGGGGATCCCGACCAAAATGTGACAACCGCTTTTTCGAGCGCCGCCGCGCTTTCGATTCGGCAAAGCCAGGATTTGGCGGCGCGCCGGCTTTCCGGCGTCCCCAGGGGCGCATGTTCCACATACCAGCCCAGATGCTTGCGGAACACGCGAAGGCCCAAAGTTTCGCCGTAAAATTTCAACGAAGCTGCGAGATGTTGAAACAGAATGTCCAGGCGTGTCGCTGCTTCCGGTTCTTTATTCCCTTCTCCGGCCAAGGCGCGGGAAAGGTTGGCGGCGATCCAGGGCCGGCCATAGCTGCCCCGGCCGATCATCACGGCGTCGGCGCCCGATTGACGGAGCGCCTCGTTGGCGCTGGCAAGATCGACCACATCGCCGTTAACGATTACGGGGATCCGCACGGCCTGTTTCACCTCGGCAACCGCGCGCCAATCGGCGTGGCCGCGATAGAATTGCTGGCGGGTGCGGCCATGCACGGTGATGGCGGCGACGCCCAATTGTTCGGCGCGGCGCGCGATATCGGGCGCATTCTTCCAATGCTCGTCCCAACCCAGCCGCATCTTCAAGGTGACGGGGCGTGTTGTGGCTTCGACCGCGGCTCCGATCAGGCGCGACGCCAGTTCTTCGTCGCGCATCAGGGCCGAGCCCGAGAGCGCGCCCGTCACTTCCTTGGCGGGACAGCCCATGTTGAAATCGATAATGTCGGCACCGGCTTCTTCGGCGAGCCTGGCGCCTTTGGCGATCCATTCGGCTTCGCGTCCCACCAACTGGATCACCATAAGGGGCAGGCCATCGCCCACCGCCGCGCGGCGCACCACATCGGGCCGGCCGCGGGCAAAGGAGTCGCAAGCTACCATTTCGGTGGCCACATAGGGCGCGCCCAGCCGCGATGCCGTCTGGCGGAAAGGCAGATCGGACACCCCCGTCATGGGCGCGGTCAGCACCCGTCCGGGGATGGTCACGTCACGGATCTGCAGAGTGTTCATTACAGGGGAATTACAGGGTTTCGCGTGTTCCAGCCATCGAATCCCGTCGGGGCTGCTCTTCGCGTCCGTAAAAGATAGGGATTGGCGCGATTTGTGGCATCCCGCCCCTTTAATAGGGTAACCCCCCTCCATTAAATTAGGGCGTGTCGGCGAGGGGGCCGGACGATTTGATGGCGATGATTTTGACATCGGCCGGATGGCTGTTGGCCGGCCTTGCGCTTTGTGGGGCGTCATATGCGCTGGCGGCGGCTTTCTTCGCCGGCCGGTTCATGCGCGCCACGGCGGCTGCCGCCGCCGTCTATCCGCCCGTGACCATCCTCAAACCCCTGCATCTGGGCGAGCCTGGCCTGTCCGACAATCTGGAAAGCTTCTTCGCCCAGGATTATCCGGGGCAGGTCCAGATCGTGTTCGGCGTGCATGACGAGAAGGATCCGGCCATCCCGGTGGTTCAGGCGCTGCAGGCGCGCTATCCGCATCTCGACACCACCATCGTGGCTGACGGCGCGCTTTACGGCTTCAACGCCAAGATCTCGAATCTCATCAACATGCTGCCGGCGGCGCGGCACGACATTCTGATCCTGTCGGACAGCGATATCATAGTGCCGTCCCATTGGCTTCGCCGCGTCACCGATGCGCTTTCGCATGACGGTGTAGGTTTGGTCACATGTCTCTACACCGGAGAAGTGATCCGCGGCGATAACCGCATCTGGTCCACCCTGTCGGCGATGGGAACCTCGTACGAGTTTCTCCCCAACGTGATGCTGGCCACCAGCCTGGGCCTGGCCGATCCCTGCATGGGTTCGACCATCGCGCTCACGCGCGGCGTGCTGGAGGAAATCGGCAGCTTTGCCGCTTTCACCGATTATCTCGCCGACGATTACGAGATCGGCCGGGCCGTGCGCGCCAAGGGCTACACTGTCGCCATCCCGGCTCTGGGCGTAGGCCATACCGCGTGCGAACCCAGCGCGCGCGAGATGCTGCGGCACGAGCTGCGCTGGACCCGTACCATCCGCCTGCTCGATTCGCTGGGACATCTTGGCAGCGTGGTGACGTTCGGGTTCCCCATCGCCCTGATCGCGGCGGTTTTGCTGGGTTTCAATTGGCCGAGCGTTGCCGTGATAGTGATTGCACTGTCCGCGCGCCTGTTTCTCAAGCGCCGGATTGATGATATTTTCGGAACCCATGCAGGTCCGTACTGGCTTTTGCCTTTGCGTGACGTGCTGAGTTTCGCCGTTTTCGTGATGTCCCGCTTCGGCGAGACAGTCTATTGGCGGGGCAGCCGTTTCCAGATCGAAACCAGCGGCGCGCTCTCCCAATCCTGAATGGTTCAATCCTGAAAGCTTACCCATGCCCATGAAATCGCTTTTCCTCCAGGCTCCCTCCTTTGACGGCTATGATGGCGGCGCCGGCGCGCGCTATCAGATGAAGCGCGAGGTGAAAAGCTTCTGGTTCCCGACCTGGCTGGCCCAGGCCGCGGCGATGGTGCCGGGCTCGCGCCTGATCGACGCGCCGCCGCATCGTCTGTCCTTCAAGGACATCGAAGAAGACGTGAAGGCGCATGAGCTGATCATCGTCCACACCTCTACACCCAGCTTCAAATCGGATGTGAGGACAGCGGGCATGATCCGCGCGCTCAATCCGGCGGCGAAGATCGGCTTCATCGGCGCCAAGGTCGCAGTCGAACCGCAACAGAGCCTGGAAGCCTCACCGGCGATCGATTTCGTCTGCCGCAATGAATATGAATTCACCGTGCAGGAACTGGCGAACGGCGCGGACTGGTCCACCATCAAGGGGCTCAGCTATCGCGACGCCGGCGGCCAGATCGTGCACAATCCCGAGCGCGAAATCCTGATGGACATGGACAAGCTCCCGTCCGTGTTGCCGCTCTACAAGCAGCTCAAGGTCGAGAATTATTTCGGCGGTTATCTGCTGCACCCCTACATGTCCTGGTACACGGGGCGCGGCTGCAAATCGCGCTGCACCTTCTGCCTCTGGCCCCAGACCATCGGCGGCCACAAATACCGCTACAAATCAATCGCGAAAGTGGTCGAAGAAGTTTAGTATGTGCGGGATGAGTTTCCCGAAATCCGGGAAATCTTTTTCGACGACGATACGCTGACCGACGATCACGCGCGGGTGGAGGAATTGGCGCGCGCGCTGGGTCCGTTGGGCGTCACCTGGTCGTGCAACGCCAAGGCCAATGTTCCGCGCAAGACCTTGGAATTGATGAAGGCGAATGGGCTGCGCCTGCTTCTGGTCGGCTATGAATCCGGCAACCAGAAAATCCTGCACAACATCAAGAAGGGTCTTTTGGTCGAAGTCGCCAAGCGCTTCTCGAAAGATTGCCATGAACTGGGCATTATCGTGCACGGCACCTTCATTCTGGGCCTGCCGGGCGAGACGCGCGAGACCATCCAGGAAACCCTTGCTTTCGCCAAGGAAGTCAATCCGCGAACCTTGCAGGTGTCGCTGGCCGCGCCCTATCCGGGCACCTTCCTCTACAAGCAGGCCAAGGAGAATGGCTGGTTCGCGTCCGACGTCGATCTTCTGACCGATGACGGCACGCAGATCGCGCCGCTCAACTATCCGCATCTCGGTCATACCGAGATTTTCGAGTCGGTCGAGGAGTTCTACAAGAAATTCTATTTCCGGCCGTCGAAGATCGCCGAGATCGTGGGCGAGATGCTCACTTCGCGCCATATGCTGGTGCGGCGTTTGCGCGAAGGCGTGGAGTTCTTCCAGTTCCTCCGGAACCGGGAAGACATGATCGTCTCCTGAGATTGTGCGAAACCTGATCGTCACGGCCGACGATTTCGGCGCTGCTGTCGAAGTCAATCAGGCGGTGGAGCGCGCGCATAAGGATGGGGTGCTCACGGCCGCCAGCCTGATGGTGTCGGGTGCGGCCGCCGCCGACGCTGTGGCGCGCGCGCGTGCGTTGACGGCGCTTCGCGTGGGACTGCATCTGGTTCTTGTGGACGGCAAGCCGATCCTGCCGGCGCGTCTGGTGCCCGATCTGGTGGATGCGGCAGGCAATTTCTGCAACGACATGGCCCGCGCCGGCGCTGCGATGTTCTTTCGCGCCAAAGTGAAGGCGCAGCTTGCCGCCGAGATCGAAGCGCAATTCGAAGCCTTTGCCGCCACGGGACTCCAGCTCGATCATGTCAATGCCCACAAGCATTTCCACCTTCACCCCACCATCGCCGCCCTGATCGTGAAATTCGCCGGCCAATACGGGGCCAAGGGCGCGCGCGTGCCGCTGGAGCCTGCCCACGTGCTGGCGCGGATCGAGCCGCACAAGGCGTCCGGCACCGTGTTTCTCACTGCCCCATTCGCGCGCCGCCTGCGGCGGCGTTTCCGCAAAGCCGGCGTGCGTGCGCCTGATCATGTGTTCGGGCTGGCCTGGTCCGGCGCGATGACCGGAAAACGCCTGAAGGGGTTGCTGGAGCATCTGCCCGACGGCGTGAGCGAGATTTATCTTCATCCCGCCACGGGGTCTTATCCGGGAAGCGCCGCAGGCTATGCCTATCGCGAGGAACTGGCCGCCCTCACCGATCCCGGCATGGCCGCCTTGATCGCCAAAGGGAACATTCGCCTTGGCGGCTTTTGCGACTTTTGGGTACAATAGGAGTCATGCTGCGCGGTGGGCTGGCCGCCTGGTAAATCAATGTCTTGGGAAGAGATTCAATGAGCAGTCCGGCATTCGCCATTCCGCCTGACTTGACGCGCGACACGGGCCAATGGCCCGCCGATGGTCCCATCCGCTTCGGCAGCGATGCCCACAAACAGCTCTTCTGCAAGACGCTGCTGGACACGCATGATCCCTATCGCCCCAAGGTGCTGGACTGGCCCAAGCTGGGCGAGGAAGCCGAGAAACGCATCACCGCGCTGCCGATCTGGGACATCGCGGTGCAGACCGAGAACCGCGCGGGCTTGAATGTCTGCACCTATGCCGAGACGATCGCCGATCCGCTGCTCAACAAGGCGGTGAACCTCAACGGCTTCGAGGAACGGCGCCACCGCCATGTGCTGGCCAACCTGGTGGAAGCCTATGGCATCAAGCTGGCGCCCGAGCCGGTCTATCCGGTGCCGAAGGATCCGGAATGGGCCTTCCTTGTCACCGGCTATTCGGAATGCATCGATTCCTTCTTCGCCTTCGGCCTGTTCAAGGCGGCCAAGGATACCGGCTACTTCCCGCCAGAACTGGTTGAGACTTTCGATCCGGTGGTGAATGAGGAAGCGCGCCACATCCTGTTCTTCGTCAACTGGGTCGCCTGGCATCGCCGCAACATGGCCTGGTGGCGCCGGCCTTGGTTCGAACTGAAAGTGCTGGCGGTCTGGGCGTTCCTGATCTGGGAGCGCATCGGCATCGCCGGCGACATGAGCCACGGCCAGCAGGACAACAATTTCACCATGAACGGGGCGGAGCAGTTGGGCGCCGACATCGATGTGGGCGAGCTGGTCGCCATCTGCCTTTCCGAAAACGACCGGCGCCTCACGCCTTACGACAATCGCCTCAAGCGGCCGCGCTTCGTGCCGTTCATGGCGAGGCTGGCGCTGAAATTCCTGGGAAAGAAGAAAGCGGCATGAAAATCGGATCGCTCGAGCACCGCGACACATTTTGCCGCCACTTCCACGACACCTACACCGAATTCGATCCGGATACCTTGCCCTGGCCGAAGCTGGACGAGGCCGCACTCGCACGCCTCAAATCCGTGCCGTTCTGGGAAGAAGTTTTCTATACCGAGCGCCGCGCCGGCGCGATTGTCGCCGCCTTCACCGAGACGGTCACCGATCCGGTTTTGAAGAAGGCCATCGCGCTGCAGGGTTTCGAGGAAGCGCGGCACGCCAAGCTGATCCGCGTGATGATCGAGAAGTACGGCATCGACGCGGCCGAACGCCCGCTGGAAGATGTGAGCGACGATGTCGAAACCCGCTTCAAGGATTTCGGCTTCGGCGAATGCATGGATTCCTTCCTGGGCTTCGGCGTCTTCAAGATCGCCATGCAGTCCGAATTCCTGCCCAAGGAGATGTTCCAGATCTTCGAGACCCTGATGTACGAGGAGACGCGTCACATCGTCTTCTTCGTCAATTGGATGGCCTATGCCCAGGCGCAAAAGGGGCTTGCTGCGCGGCTGACACTGCCTTTCGTCTCCTTCTATTACTATATGCGCGCGCTGGGCAGGATGATCGGCACCGCCAAGCGCGGCAAGGAATTGAATGACGGCAAGGAATTCGCCGCCACCCAGGCTTCGGTGTTCCTGGACGGCTTCACCTTCCGCCGCTTCCTGGAAGATTGCTATTCCGAGAATCGTCGCCGGATGGATGCGTTCGATGCCGAATTGCTGCGCCCAAGCTTCCTGCCGCAGCTCACGGATGCGGCGCTGTCGGCC
>DATKPL010000251.1:0-6094 GCA_035524155.1 Rhizomicrobium sp. | reverse complement strand
GCTTTAGAGGGCATTCCAGGCCCGCGCAAGAAGAAACTCTTGAACGCGTTTTAACCACGAAATCCCGCGATTTGACATTATGGGTGTTGCATTCAATTCATTTGAACCGGCGCGGGGCCCATGGCATCGCGGGTTTTGGCGTTGGCCGCACGCCTTCGCTATAAGCCTCCGGCACTTCAAGCACTTGAAGGGAGAAATCCGGTGATCAAAGCCCCAGGCATGGAGGTGCCCGAGCCGCCCCATCCGCGCAAGCGCCGCCAACCCCTGCCCCAGTGCCGGCCCAAGGACCCCGCCGACGACGCCAATGCAGACGCCGCGACCCGCGCCATCCTTGCCAGCCCCGCCTACCGCGAAGCCGACCGGGATGTCGATTTCCTGCAGGAAGAAGCCAGCCGCGGCATCCGGCTGCAACTGGAATACACCAAGGTCGAGCGGCTGCTTTGCCAGCAGAATGTCTGCCATACCATCGTGGTGTTCGGCGGCACGCGCATCCTGGAACATGCCGCGGCCCGGCGCCAGCTTGCGGCCGCCGAAGCCGCGCTTGCCGCCGATCCCGCCAGCGAGGCGCGAAAGCAAGACGCGTCGGTCGCCGCGCGCATCGCCGCCAAGAGCCGTTATTACGACATCGCGCGCGAATTCGGCCGCCTGGTCGGGCGCGCCAAATCGCGCGACGGCGGCAGGCTTCTGGTCATGACGGGCGGCGGCCCCGGCATCATGGAAGCGGCCAATCGGGGGGCGGCGGATGTGGGCGCGCAGTCCATCGGCCTCAACATCTCATTGCCGCAAGAGCAATTCCCCAATCCCTATGTGACCCCGGGCCTGGCGTTCAGCTTCCGCTATTTCGCCATCCGCAAGCTGCATTTCGTGTTGCGCGCGCGGGCCTTGGTGGCGTTTCCCGGCGGCTTCGGCACCCTGGACGAATTGTTCGAGGTCCTGGCCTTGTGCCAGACGCGCAAGACCGCGCCCGTTCCTGTCGTGCTGGTGGGCCGCGATTACTGGAGCAAGGTCTTCGATCCCGAGTTCCTCTGCCAGGAAGGCGTGATCGCCGCCGAGGATCTGGAGCTGTTCTGGTTCGCCGAAACGGCGCAAGACGCATGGGCCGGCATCCAGCGCTGGTACGAGAAAAAGGGCGAGCCTTTGTGCGAGAGAGATGGAGCCAGAGAAATGGGAACCGGGGCATGAAAATCTCTTTCCACGGCGCGGCGCAGGATGTCACCGGCTCGTGCCATCTGGTCGAGGCGGCGGGCAAACGCATCCTGGTCGATTGCGGCCTGTTTCAGGGAAGCAGGAGCCTTCAGGACGACAACAAGGTGCCGTTCGGCTTCGACGCGCGCGGGATCGACCATGTCCTTCTCACCCATGCGCATCTGGATCATTGCGGGCGCATGCCGCTCCTGGTCAAGCGCGGCTATCAGGGCGAGATCATCGCGACGCAGGCCACCGCCGAGCTGGCCCGGCTGGTGCTGTTGGATTCCGCCAAGCTGCAGGAAGAAGACGCCGATACCACCAACCGCCGCAACCAGCGCGCCCATCGCCACGAACCCAAGGCCGAGCCGCTCTACACCGTCATCGACGCCACCGATTGCCTGGCGCGTTTGCGCCGCTATCCCGCCTATGGCGACACGATCGATGTGTGCCCCGGCGTGCGCGCCACATTCTTCAATGCCGGGCACATCCTGGGATCGTCCAGCATCCTGCTGGAGATTCAGGAAAACGGCCAAACCCGCAGCATTCTTTTCTCCGGCGATATCGGCAGCGGCTCGCACCACATATTGCGCCCGCCGGAAGTGCCCGCCCACGCCGACATGGTGGTGATGGAAACCACCTATGGCGACCGGCTGCATCGCAGCTTTGCGGATTCGCTCACCGAATTCTATGACGCGGTGGGCGCCGCGCTGGGCCGGGGCGGCAATGTGGTGATCCCGACCTTTGCGCTGGAGCGGGCCCAGGAATTGCTGTTCTTCATCCGCCAGGGCGTCGAGCAGAACCGGCTGCCGCCGTCGGTGAAAGTGTTCCTCGATTCCCCCATGGCGATTTCGGCGACGCAGATATTCGAACGCCATGCGGGCGATTTCACGCCGGAGGTGCAGGCGCTTTTCCAGGAAGGCAAAGACCCGTTCAACCTGCCCGGCCTCACCTTCGCGCGCGACAAGATGGATTCCATCGCCATCAATGACGTCAAGGGCGGCGCCATCATCATGGCGGGCTCGGGCATGGCGGCGGGCGGGCGGATTCTGCATCATTTGGCGCATAACCTGCCCAGGCCCGAGGCCAGCGTGATCTTCGTGGGCTATGCATCGGTCGGCACGCCGGCGCGCCGGATCATCGATGGCGCCAAGAAGGTGACGCTCTACGGCGAAGAGGTGGCGGTGCGCGCCACCCTCCACACCATCAACGGATTCTCGGCCCATGCCGACCAGGCGGAGCTGCTGGCCTGGCAGGCCCGCATCGCCGGCAAGCGTTTGATCGCGCTGGTCCATGGCGAACAGGCGACGATGCAAGCCTTTGCCGCCAAGCTGAGTGGCAGCGCGGCCGGCAAAGTCGTGATGCCCAAAAGGAACGAGGAAATCACGCTGGATTAGGGCATTTCGATCCAGGGCATCGGCGCGAGATTGTTCAGCGCGCGCAATTTCTCGTGCTGGCGATAGATGTGCAGCAGCATCTCGGTCACCGCCGGAATATTCCTGGCCGCCACCTGTTTCTCCAGATAGCGGTTGATCAAGGTCTTGGGCGTGTCCGCCGACAGATAGACCGCGACATGGCGCGCGACCAAAGTGGCGACATAATCGGCGAAGCCGGAGCGGAGGATCGCCTTCTCGCCGCCCAGGATCACGAAATTCATGCCCGGCCCCTGGGCGCGATAATCTTCCGGCAGCGTATCGGCTTCCTGCCGCATCATCAGGACGCCGCTTTTGTCGGGCCGCCATGCCTCGCCCAGTTGGGCGACCTGCCGCCAGCCGCAAAGAAAGCTGCGGCAGATGCCGGGCCGCGTCGCATAGATGCCGCAGCCTTTGCCGGGCAGGCAATGTTTGCAATAGCGGCCGGCTTCCTTGTCCAGCTCGATGATGCGCAGCGCCATGCAGCAGACGGTGCAATTGCCGCAATCATTCGTGGTGGGGGTGATTTCGCTCACCGCCCCATCCTAGAGCATCGCAGTCCGCGCCCGAAGCTGCCCTATGGCTTGGGATGGGGCGGCTTCGATCCCCGCCGGCGCAGCCCGCCCAAGGCGCGCCGGCCGATCGGCACATCAAAGATCGGGCGCGTTTGATGAACGAGGACTCATGATCGGCGCCGCCATTTCGCGCATAATGCGGCAGAGGAACCGCGCCGTGCGGCATCAGTTATATAAGCAGGGTGGATGAACAGGTTGCGTAACATGAAAAAACTCTGCATCGCCCTTATCCTCACATCCGGCCTCGCCCTCGGCGGCTGCGCGGGCGGCTATTATGACGGGGGCTATTACGGCCCGGATTATTATGGGGGCGGCTATTACGGCGCGCCCTATTACGCGCCCGGCTATTACGGCTATGACGATTTCTACGACAATCCGTATGTCTTCGATGATTTCTATGGCCCCGGCTTGGGCTATTACGGCGGCGGCTATTACGGCGGCGGTTTCGGCGGGCGCGGCTTCCATGGCCACGGCTTTCATGGCGGCGGCTTCCACGGCCATGGCGGTGGATTCCATGGCGGCGGCTTTCATGGCGGTGGGGGGCATGGCGGCGGCGGCTTCCATGGCGGCGGCGGCGACGGGCATCACTGATCGCGCTTTCGCGTGGCGTTCGCTTGCGCCGCCGGTTTGTTCGATATCGCACCGATCGTTGCGCTGAATCCGTTCGCGCACGCGCCTTTGGAACGCGACGCTTTTGTCGGTGTTCCCATGCAGGTTGATGCAGCCATCGCCCGATCGGCTGTTCACATGAAAACCCGCTTATTAGCCTGATTTAAACGGACACCCGTCTAAAGACGCATTAGTTAGGCCGATATCTGGTGCCGCCCAATCGTAGCGTTCGCGGTGTGTGGAGTATGCGTAGTGCCTGGCGATCTCACCAAATCCATCCGCATGTCGCGGCGGCATTTTTTCAAGGCGATGGCCGCCGCTGCCGGCGCGGTGGCGGCGCCGGGCCACGCCCAGGCGCAATGGGGCGGCGGTGGCGGCGGCTGGGGTAGCGGCAATCCCTGGGGCGGCGGCGGCCGGGGCGGCGGCGATGGCGACGGTGACGGTGACGGTGACGACGGATATCACTGCTTCCTGCGCGGAACGCGGATCCGCACCGACATGTCCGCCGCCGGCTCCTATCGCGCGATCGAAACGCTGACCGCGGGCGAGCGCGTGCCCGCGCGCTTTTCCGGCGCGTCGACCATCCGCAGGGTCATCCGCTACACGGCACGTCGCGGCAAAGACGGCCAATGGCCCGAAGACGGCAGGCTGGTGCGGATTCATGCGGGCGCGCTGGGCGACCGCATCCCGGCGCGCGACCTGTTCGTCACCGAAGCGCACGCCATGTTCCTGGACGGCGTCCTGGTCCCGATCGGCAGCCTGGTCAACGGCAGGACGATCGCGTTCGATGACCGGGTCGGGCCGCTCGAATTCTTCCATCTCGAATTCGACGGCCATGACGTCATCGATGCTGAGGGCGCGCTCTGCGAATCCCGCCGCGATCCGGCGATGGAAGCGTGCGCGCCCATGCTGAATTTCAACGGCCGCCGCAGCGAGGTGCTGTCGCATCTGCGCAGCGCCATCGCCCCCATCATCGACCGGCGCAGGCCGCTCGACCGCATCCGCGATCGTTTGGAAAACCGCGCCGGGCTGTAACCGTGATTGCCGGTGAACCGCTGGCCCTCAGCTTTTGAAGGCATTCAGGAACGCGGCCACCAGGCCCGCGGTCGCCAGGATCACCGAGCCCACCCAGACCAGCGCCTTGACCGCGCCCCGCCCGGTCGAGACTTCGTCATTCAGTCGGGTGATCGCGGCCCATACCGCATTGTTGTCGGCCTTCATCTCGGCCTTCAACTCGTCGATGGCTTTCAGAATCTGGGCGTGGGAAACGGATTCGATCATGCGTGATGCTCCGGCGCGAATGCTGCCCGCGCGTGGCGGAAGGAAAAGAAGTCGGGCTGCCGCGCCCGGAGGGTCAGGACGCTTTCGGAAGCGCCAGCGCCTGGGCCAGGCGGTCGCGAACGACTGGTGCGGAGTCTGTGAAAAAGAGGGTCATGATATACCCGATCACCCATCCGCCTTTCATTTTGACAGCAACACATGGGAAGCCCCATGGCTCCCAGCTGATATGCACACGATCGATCGCCAGTTCCCGGATATCGGCGATCGCAAGCGATTGGAGGCTGCGGCCCAACCCGGCATCGTCAATGAAATTCAGGCGGCCGTTCTCGATCCATACGGCGCGGCCGCCGTGAAAAATCATTTGCCGAAGCCTTACCCACAAAAGCCAAAACAGCGTGGGCGTGAGCAACAATGCAAAAATCCACCACACCCTGTTCAGAAAGACATCCTTGGCGGCGGCCCCGTCAGGATGCAGCGCCGCATACCAGCATGCGAAAAGCAGCGCCATGATGCCCGCAACACGAATGCAAAAACCCACGCGGGAGATTTTGGTGATGATCACATCTGCAATCGGTGTCGCGGGCGGGCCGCTTGCCGTTCCGGTGACATCGCTCATTGGCCGAAAGCCTCCAACGAGGCGGGATCGTAGGCGGCGTACAGGTCCGGCAAGGACGGCGGGTTGAGAATTGCCTGAACGATGGCGTGGCCGATCGCCGGCGCCGGCGGCAGATAATGATCCGCGGCCATGCTGGCGGGAATTGCTCCAAGGCCGCCGGTCAATTCTCCAACTCCCGCACCGGCGCCATAGACCAACCCTCCCCGCACGATATTTCCCACAATCGCATCGGCCGGGGAAGCGCCTTGATGAAAATCGGAAATCGTGCCGGCGATTCCGGAGCCCACCGCCAACGGCACGGTCAGATAGGGCGTGGCGTCTTTCAGGGCTTTCAAGGTTGCGGCCCCGGGATCGCCGCCGCTCCATTGCACGATATTCTTCGCAGAGGTGGCTGCGCCCTCGGGGAAATACCCCGA
>DATKPL010000250.1:0-2559 GCA_035524155.1 Rhizomicrobium sp. | reverse complement strand
TCGCCACGCGATGGATCACTTCCTGGCCGATCAGGAAATTGTTGAAGTTGGGATCGATACGCAGCACGTCGGGATCAGGTGAGATCGACGGCTGAGCGCGCGGGCCGAATTCGCGCGGCGGCTCGCTGATCACGGAACGCGGCGTGCCCAGCTGCGCTTTGCTTTGCGCGTGCGCAAGAACAGGCACCAAAGCCGCACCTCCGGCCATCATGCCCCGGCGGGTCAGTCGGTTCGTCATGTCTGATCGCCCCTCCCAGAAACAGCCTAACCCAAGTTCGGGCACCTGCGCGAGATGGACATTCTTTCGGGTTCGAGAGAAGGTCTTGGCCCATGGCCGAAACATCGATCCAGGATGCGGGGGCTGCAGATCGCGGCAAATCCAACGAATATCTCGTCGGATTTCTTTGCTGCCTGGTCCTTGTTCTTGAAGGCTATGACCTTGGCGCCATGGCCTTCACGCTTCCCGCCCTGGCCGATGCCTGGCATCTGAAGCCGGTCGCTTTCACCGGAGCGCTGACGGCGGCCAGCTTCGGACTTTTTGTGGGCTCGTTCCTGTGCGGGATGCTGGGTGACAGGCTGGGGCGAAAGCCCGTGCTGATGGGCGCGGTGGCCCTCTTTGGCGTGACCTCGTTCCTCACCGCCATGACGCGCGATCCTTTCTGGCTTGCGGTCACACGGTTTCTCACCGGTCTTGGCATTGGTGGCGGTATTCCCACCACCATCGCGCTGCTTTCGGACCTGGCGCGGCCGGGAAAGCAAGGCGGCCTGGTGATGGCGTCGATGTGCGGCGTACAGATCGGCAATGTGGTGAGCGGCGTGGCGGCGGCGCGGCTGATCGCGCATATGGGCTGGCCGGCGGTCTTTGTCCTGGGTGGGCTCCTGCCGCTGTTCATTTTGCCGGTCCTGGCTTTTTTGCTGCCGGAGACGTTTGTGGCGCGCAAGACAGCAGGCTTGGCATCGGTCCCGCGATTGTTCGAAGGCGGCTTCGCACGCCTCACCTTGATCCTTTGGCTGGTCAACTTCCTCAGCCTGCTGACGATCTATTCCGTCAACTCCTGGCTGCCATCGCTGCTGCACAGCATGGGCATCATGACCACCAAGGCGATTCTCGCTTCCTCCATGTTCCAGCTGGGCGGCATGACGGGCTGCCTGGCAAGCGCGCCACTGACCAACCGCTACGGCACCGAGAATGTGGTAGCCGTGCTTCTGGCCATCGGCGGATGCTTTTTGATCGTGCTGGGAGTGGCTCATGGCACGGCCCTTGTCTTCGCCGCCCTGGCTTTCGGAGCCGGATTGGGCATCTCGGCCGGACAAGTCGGCATCAACGCCCTGTCGGGGGCGGTCTACCCAGCGGAACTGCGCGGCACAGGCGCGGGCTGGGCGCTGGGGGTGGGGCGGCTGGGCAATATCGCCGGTCCCCTGTTCGGTGGGCTGCTGCTGGCGCTGAGCTGGCGGCCGGGGCCCATCCTGATGCTGATGGCGGTGCCGGCATTCGCGCTGACCATGGCTTTGCTGCTGCTACGCCATACGCGCGCTTCTGCGCCGCCTACAATTTGAAAATCCGCTCCGCGTTGGTCTGGTAGAGTTTTTTCTTGTCGGCATCGCTGATGGGAAGGTTATCGACCGTTTTCACTTCGTTGGCGGAGAACTGGAACGGGTAGTCCATCGAATAGAGCACGCGATCCATGCCCACCACTCGCTGGCAGAACAAGAGCACCGGCTCCCAGAACATGCCGCTGGTGGTGATGGGGATATTCTCTTTCACATATTCGCTCACCTTGCGTTTCAGTTTTGGCATGTGCGGAAAACGATTGCTCTCCTGGTAGTTGTGCTGGAAGTGATCCAGCCGCCACAGCCAATAAGGAAGCCCCTCGCCGGCATGACCAGCCACGACCTGAAGCTTCGGGAAGCGATCGAAGACACCCTTCATGATCATGCGCAAGAGATGGACGCTGGTTTCCACAGCAAAGCCGTAGAAGGCGCCTTCCAGTCCGCATTCGACCAAGGGACCGATCATGCGCCGGGGCGGTGTAGCGGGATGCAGATAGATGGGAACGTCCAGCGCCTCGGCGGCGGCCAGGATGTCATAAAATTTTGGGTCGTCCAGATATTCGCCCTGGGTGTTGGAATTGATGATCACGCCCTTGAAGCCCAGCCGCGTCACCCCGCGTTCCAGTTCCTTGGCGGCGGCGGCAGGGTTCTGCGGCGCGATGGCGCCCAGCGCCGAAAAACGGTCGGGATGCCTGGCGACCGCTTCCGCCAATTCGTCGTTGAAGCTGGTGGCCAGCGAGGTTCCGGTTGCGGCATCGAATATCTGCACGCCGGGACTGGCGATCGAAAGTATCTGCCGCGCGATGCCGGTTGAATCCATGTCCCGAATGCGGCCCTCGCCGATATCGACAAGGCGGCCGGCCAATTTCTGCATTTTCTCGGCATTGCCCAGGAAGTAGCCCCACTGGGAAAGGAAGCCGGGATCGTCGACCTTCTTCTCTTCGATCAATTTGCGATAAAGCGGCACGATCTCCTTCGGTTGGTAGGCTTCTTCCGTGGCGATGCGCA
>DATKPL010000249.1:0-4949 GCA_035524155.1 Rhizomicrobium sp. | reverse complement strand
CGCTTCAGCCGCTGCAGGTCAGCGAAGTCGTCGCAGGCCTTTATTGCGATCCCGGCGCCAAGCCGGTGGGCCGCGTCATCGCCTTTATCGGCGCGCGGGGCGGGGTAGGCGCATCCACCATCGCCCATAATGTGGCCTGGTGCGTGGCCGAGGAATTGTCCATCCACACCACGGTGGTGGATTTCGACCTGCCTTTCGGCACGGTAGGGCTGGATTTCAATGACGAAGCGGGTCAGGGCGTGGCCGAGGCGCTGTCCTCGCCCGAGCGGCTGGACGATGTGCTGCTCGACCGGCTTCTGATCAAGCGGGGCGAGCGTTTAGCCCTGTTCACCGCGCCGGCCAGCCTGGAACGCGACTATAACGCTGCGCCCGAGGCCTATGAGACGGTGATCGACGTCACGCGCAATTCCTCGCCCTGCGTGATCGTGGATTTGCCGCATGCCTGGTCGCCCTGGGTCAAGAATTGCCTGGTCGCGGCCGATGAGATCGTGATCGTGGCGACGCCGGATCTGGCGTCCTTGCGCAACGCCAAGAACATCATGGATCTGGTGCGGCACGCGCGCCCCAATGATCCCAGCCCCCGTCTTCTGATCAACCAGGCGAACACGCCCAAGCGGCCCGAGATTCCCGCCAAGGATTTCGCCGAGACGATGGGCGTCGAGCCGGTCGCGGTTCTGGGCTATGACGCCGCCCTGTTCGGCCAGGCTGCCAACAACGGCCAGATGATTCCGGAGGTGTCGGCCAAGGCGCCCATCGCCGATGGCCTGCGCCTGGTTGCGCGTGCGCTCACCGGCCGCGAAACCAGCGCGCGGCCTTCGGAAAAAGCGCCGACCTCGATCCTCTCCTTCCTGACGAGCCGCAAGCGGGCGTAAGGGCCTTTCATGTTCGGCAAGCGCAGTGGCAGCGAACCCGCGATCCGCATTCCGGCGGGTTCGGATGCACGCGCGCCAGCCGCAAGCGCCGATGCACCGCCGCGCCCGGCGCCGGCGCCGAAGATCACGCCCGCACCCGCTGCAGCGCCTGCCGCCAAGCCGGTCGCCAAGGTGGTGGATGATCGCTCCGACGAATATTACCAGATCAAATCCACCATCTTTAACGCCCTGATCGATACCATCGACCTGGGACAGTTGGCCCAGCTCGATGCGGAATCGGCGCGCGAGGAAATCCGCGACATCGTCAACGAGATCATCTCGATCAAGGCGGTGGTGATGTCCATCGCCGAGCAGGAGCATCTGCTGCAGGACATCTGCAACGATGTCCTGGGTTATGGGCCGCTGGAGCCGCTCCTGGCCCGCGACGACATCGCCGACATCATGGTCAATGGCGCCAACCGGGTCTTCATCGAAGTGGGCGGCAAAGTGCAGCTCACCAATATCCGCTTCCGCGACAATGCCCAGCTGATGAACATCTGCCAGCGCATCGTGAGCCAGGTGGGCCGCCGCGTGGACGAATCCTCGCCCATCTGCGACGCGCGCCTCCTGGACGGTTCGCGCGTCAACGTGATCGGGCCGCCTCTGTCGCTGGACGGCCCCACCCTCACCATCCGCAAGTTCAAGAAGGACAAGCTGAAGCTGGAAGACCTGGTCCGCTTCGGCTCGATCAGCCCGGACGCCGCCCGTGTGCTGCAAGTGATCGGGCGCTCGCGCTGCAACATCCTGATCTCGGGCGGTACCGGCTCGGGCAAGACCACGCTGCTCAACACGCTCACCGCCTTCATCGATGTCGATGAGCGCGTGATCACCTGCGAGGACGCGGCCGAACTGCAGTTGCAGCAGCCGCATGTGGTGCGGCTGGAGACGCGCCCGCCCAATCTGGAAGGCCAGGGCCAGATCACCATGCGCGACCTGGTCAGAAACTGCCTGCGCATGCGGCCCGAACGCATCATCGTAGGCGAGGTGCGCGGCGCCGAGGCCTTCGACTTGCTGCAGGCGATGAACACCGGCCATGACGGCTCGATGGGCACGCTTCACGCCAACAGCCCGCGCGAAGCGATCAGCCGTCTGGAATCCATGATCACCATGGGCGGCTTCTCGCTGCCCACCAAGACCATTCGCGAGATGATCGTGGGCTCGATCGACGTGATCATCCAGGCCGAACGCCTGCGCGACGGTTCGCGGCGCATCACCCGTATCACCGAAGTGATCGGCACCGAAGGCGATGTGGTGATCACCCAGGATCTTCTCACCTATGAAGTCCAGGGCGAGGACGAGCATGGCCGCTTGAGCGGCAAGCATTCGGGCACCGGCATTGTGCGTCCCGCCTTCTGGGAACGGGCCCGCTACTACAATCTTGAGCGCGAACTGGCCGACGCGCTGGACAAGGTCAATCAATGATCTACCTGATCGCATTGCTGGGCTTGCTGTCGCTGGGCGGCGTGGCATTCGCCTTCGCCGGCGGCGACGAGGTTTCCCAAAAACGCATCCAGGCGTTGGCCAAGCCCAAGGATGCCACCCGCGCGGTCAAGGCCCTGTCCGAAGCGCAGAAGCGCAAAAATCTCGCGGCCCTGCTCAAGGATGTGGAACAGAACCAGGCGGCGCAGCGCAAGCAGGAAAAGCCCACCCTGCGCCGCCGCCTGGAGCAGGCGGGCTTCGGCAATGCCGAGCCGCGCACCTTCTGGATCGTCTCCGCCGGTCTTGGCGGGTTCGTCGCGCTGGTCTGCCTGATCACCCGTCAATCGCCTTGGGTGCTGGGCCTGGCCGTCTTTGCGGTGAGCCTGGGCCTGCCGCGCTGGACGCTGAATTTCCTCACCAATCGCCGCAAGAAGAAATTCACCAAGGAATTTGCCAACGCCATCGACGTGATCGTGCGTTCCGTGCGCTCGGGCCTTCCCGTCAACGAGGCGTTGCGCATCGTGGCGCGCGAAACCCCCGATCCGGTGGGCGCGGAATTCACCCGGCTGGTCGACGGCCTGATGATGGGCGTGTCGATGGAGCAGGGATTGAAGAAGATGCACGAAAGCATGCCCACGGCCGAGGTGGGCTTCTTCAGCATCGTGATGAACATCCAGTCCAAGTCGGGCGGCAATCTGTCCGAAGCCCTGGCCAACCTTGCCGGCGTGTTGCGCGACAGGAAGCGGCTGGAAGGCAAGATCAAGGCGATGTCGTCGGAAGCCAAGGCGTCCGCCGGCATCATCGGCTCGCTGCCGCCGGTGGTGATGGGAATCGTCTGGGCCACCACGCCCGGTTACATCAGCCTGTTGTTCACCGAACACATGGGCAACCTGATGCTGGCAGCCTGCGCCTTCTGGATGGGGACCGGCATCATGGTGATGCGCAAAATGATCAACTTCAAACTCTGAGGCCCGCGACCATGCTGGACGTCGGCATCTTCAACATCCTTTTCGACCCGACCTTTCTCGCCACCGCGGCGGCAGCGATCCTGGCCTTTGCCACCATCGTCACTTTGGGCTTGCCCCTGATCGAGCGCGACGGTCTCAGCGACCGGCTCAAATCGGTGGCGCAGCGGCGCGAGGAACTGCGCGCCCGCCATCACGCCGCGTTGAACGAGAAACGCGGCTCGCTCAGGGTCGAGCCCTCCAACCTGATGAAGTCCACCCTGGACCGTTTCAAGCTCACCAATCTGCTGGAATCCGAAGACAGCCGCGACAAGCTGGCGATGGCCGGCTATCGCGGCCAAGCGCCCTTGATCGCCTTCATGTTCTTCCGTTTTGTGATGCCGGGCATCGTCTTTGTGGTGGCGCTGTTCTATCTGTTCGTGATCACCCATTTCCACTGGACGGTGATGATGAAGCTCAGCGCCGCTTTGGGCGGCGCGCTCCTGGGCTATTACCTGCCCGATATCTTCGTCTCCAATGTCACCGCCCGGCGCCAGCAATCCATCATGCGGGCGTTCCCCGACGCGCTGGACCTGATGCTGATCTGCGTCGAATCCGGCATGTCCATCGAGGCCTCGTTCGGCAAGGTGGCCAGCGAGATCGGCACCCAGTCGGCGGAGCTCGCGGAGGAATTGGGGCTCACCACCGCGGAATTGTCTTATCTGCCGGACCGCAGCCAGGCTTTCGACAATCTCGCCAAGCGCTGCGGCCATTCGGGCGTGAAAGCGGTGGCGATCGCGCTCAACCAGGCCGAGAAATACGGCACGCCCATGGGCCAAGCGCTGCGCGTCACCGCCCAGGAAAACCGCGAGATGCGCATGCAGGAGGCAGAGCGCAAGGCGGCGTCATTGCCGGCCAAGCTCACCGTGCCGATGATCATCTTCTTCCTGCCGTGTCTCTTCGTCGTGATCCTTGGCCCCGCCATCATGAAAATCATGCATCTGGGGCATTAGTGATGACCCCTCCGCCCTTCGCAACTTTGCCGTGGTGCTCGGCGTCCATACGCTGTCGCTATGGACCCTGCGCGCCACGGCGTTGCTGCGGGCACCTCCCCTTCCAGGCGCTTCGCGCCGAAGGGGAGGCAGGCCTCGACCAAGACGCACCAGAGATTTGCGCCGCGCGACGCTCCTAGCCAGCGGCCAAAATCTCTAGCGCCTGGACAAGTGCGTGGTCGCAGCGGTCATATCAAAACTTCACGCCTGCAAGATAACGCGCAAGCGCTTCGCACGCCTTCTTCGGAGCGGTCCAGCAAGCCGACTGAATGGGCAGTCTTACATAACCGCGATCTCGCTCAACTTGCTCAAGACAAACCGCAGCGGGATAGGCCACATGGCCCGGTTGGGTAAGCCACCATAGCTTGCGGGTTGTTCCGAATACGGCAATGCCATCGGCAGCAGGAAAGGAATGGATATCTGGCGTAGCCCTTAAAGAGGTCTCCAAATCGGCTCGGCTATTAAATCGTTGACCGCAAAGTGTCGCTGCTTTGGTCGGGAGAGCAGCTACGATGAGCATGCAAGCGAGAGGAATGGGTCGAAGCATCGTCCCAAATTGAGCCCCGACTTTCCGAAGTACAAGGGAAAGATTTACTGCGTCCGCCTGCGCGCTTGCCCGCGTT
>DATKPL010000248.1:0-2515 GCA_035524155.1 Rhizomicrobium sp. | reverse complement strand
CTCACGCTGCCGCCGCTATAAATAAATGGCCTGAGGAAAGACCAAGGCCGCCCTTGCCTATCGGCTGGCCTTGCGCGCCGCCTTCTGCTGATAGACGGCGGTGTCGGCGTGTTGCAGCAGTTCGCTGGTCGAGGCCTCCGGGGCTTCGCTCAGCGACGAGACGCCGTAAGAAAGTCCCGGTCTTTTCTCCACGCGCAGCGGCCTGGCCAGTTGATCCACCAGGACCGAAAGGCGTTTGCCCAGCCCCTCGGCCGAACTCCGGTCGCATCCCGGCATCAGGATCACAAATTCATCGCCGCCGGTGCGGAAGGAAAGGTCCCCCTCGCGCGCCGCCGAGCGGATCAATTGGCCGGAGGAACGAAGAAAATCATCCCCCGCGGCGTGCCCCAGCGTGTCATTGAGCGCTTTGAAATTATCCAGGTCGATCACCAGCAGCGACAGCGGCGTGCCGTCCATGCGGCACTGGTCCACCAGCGGCGGCAGATGCTGCTCCAGCATGCGGCGATTGAATAGCCCGGTCAGCGGATCGCGCGTCGCCTGCTGGCGAAGCGTGCCGATGACCCGCTCCAGCGCGTCGGTGCGGTTGGCGATGCGCTGGGCGATTTCGTGTTCCAGCGTGGCGGCGGCGACTTTGCGCTGGCGGAGATCGCGGCACAATTCCGCCGCCGCCGCGGCGACCGGCGCCAGGGTTCCTTCAATGCCCGATAATTGTTCGATCGGCGCCTTGCCCAGCCGCACGTCTTCGATCAATCTGGCCAAAATGCGCGCCCGGCCCCCTGCCGTCGAAGCGGGATGGAATAATCTCCACATCAGGCACGCCGTCAGCGCATACAGCGGGACGAAAAACAGGATTGCTGTCAGACCCTGGCTGCGTTCCCATTCAATGAGGAAAGGCATTGCCGCCGCCCCCACCACCAGCATGCAAACGCCGGCGAGGACGCTGAATCGGTGAAGTTTTATCGGCCCCCGATGGACCTGGCCCGGTGCGAAGTTCGACATAGGCTTGACATTCATCGGCAAGGCGGGCTGGGCAAAATAGTTGTGGCTGAAACGGAACGTCGTACAATTAACCATCCTTAAAAAAGAGAGGAAGACTGGATTATGCGTCACGTCATTTCCGCCACTGTCATCAATGAGCCCGGCGTGCTGGCCAATGTCGCCGGCATGTTCGCCGCCCGTGGGTTTAACATCGATTCGCTGGTTGTTGGACGTACCGAAGATCCCGGTTCTTCGCGAATGACCATCGTGGTCGATGCCGATGAAAACACTCTGGAACAGGTGCGAAAGCAACTGGCCAAGCTGGTGCCCGTCACCCGCGTCAAGGATTTCAAGGGAACGCGCTATATCGAACGCGACCTGGCGCTGATCACGGTCTCGGCCACCGCCGAAAACCGCGGCCAGATCATCGAGGTGGTGACCATCTTCCAGGGCAAGGTGGTGGATGTTGCCGATAGCACCATGGTCATTGAATTGACCGGAAAAGAAGACAAAATCGAGGATTTTGTCGAACTCATGAAACCATTTGGAATCAAGGAACTGGCGCGGACGGGCGTGATCGCCATGGCGCGCGGCATGCAGAACGGCGAACGCGCCGCGGCGCCGGCCGCCAAGTCGCGCAAGCGCAGCATCGAAGCGCCGCCCGCCCCCGCCCTGCCGCCCAGCTAAAACCGCCCAACAACCAACCGAGGATGATGATGAACCGACCGCATTTGCTCACCGCAATCACCGCCGTGCTCTTCTGTCTGGCCCCGCTGGCCTGGTCGCAACCCGACCAGTCGAGCGGCGCCGCCACCGAGCCGGCGCCCTATCGAATGACCACCCCGCCGGGAATGCAGACCATCCAGGTCGGCCTCTACACCGGCGTCTGTCCCCAGGCATACGTCAGCGCCGTGCAGAATGGGCTCGAATCGGTCAAGGAACCCAAGCGGCCGACGACCATGCCCTCCGACCTGGTCGCCAACCTGGCCGCCGTCCACGACAAGCTGGCCACGGAAATGACCAACGATCTGGCCCTGAGCGATCCCACCGTGGCCACCACCTTCCTGGACACCACCGTCACCGACGGTCTCAAACGCCTGGCCGGCATCACGCTGAAAATGTACGTCCTGGTCGGCACCCAGGATGAAGTGCGCAGCGCCATGCTCGGCGGATGGAACGCGCCGGACAACTTCCATTACAACCCCGACTCCAACAGCGTGGACTACAGCGATCACGCCGCCTTCCCCGTCGATCGCGCGCCCGATGACATCGTCTTTTGGGTGCAGATCGATCCGGCCATGACCCCCGCCGACATCAGCGAACTGGTCGCTCAGCGCGTCCAGAAATTCAGCGACAGCATCACCGCCGCCCTCTCGCAGGCCGGACCGCAATACACGCTGCGGCTGATGATGAATTTCGTCAACAATCCCAACACCAAGGACACCAGCGCCGACAAGCAGAACATGGCCTGGATGCATCTCCCCCCCTCGGCCGAATGGTTCGGCCTGGGCGTGATGGGCGACCTCGGCGCCAAATA
>DATKPL010000247.1:0-15122 GCA_035524155.1 Rhizomicrobium sp. | reverse complement strand
CTGCAAGGGCAGGTTCACCGCATTGACGGTTTGCGGCGTCATCGACCATTCATGACGGTCCACCGGCTTGCCGATTCGGTCGATGCTGTAGTGATACTCGAACATGTCCGAACGCGCCTGGTTGCCCACGGCGTCGCCTTTGACGACCTGCAGCCCCGAATAGTCGCGCCACTTGTCGGTGTAGCCGATGCCGACATAGAGCGCGAACAGCTTCTCTTTCGCCTTGGCCTTGGTGGCGGGGGTCATCCAGGTGAGCGCGTCGATGCGCCGCCCCCAGGCAGCGATGATGTTCTTCACCATCTCCTGCGCCTTGGCCTTGGCCTCGGGCGGAAAATATTTGGCGGCATAGAGTTTGCCCACGGCATCGCCCAGCGCGGCATCGGTGGCATTGACGCCGCGCTTCCAGCGATCCTGCTGTTGCGGCGTGCCGGATAGCGCCTTGCCGTAGAAATCGAACCGCGCATCGACAAAGGCCTTGGGCAGGTCCGGCGCAAAATGATTGACATAATGGAATGCCATCCAGGCCTTCCAGGTATCGAGCGGCTGGCTGGCCACCAGCTTGGACAAGCCCGTGAACGCCGATGGTTGCCAGACGATATAGCTGTTCACGTTGTTCAGCGCAGCGCCCTGGAAAAACTGATCCCAGTCCAGGCCCGGCGCTTTCTTGGCGAAATCCGCCCTGGCCCAGACATTGTTGGCTTTCACCACATCCTGGCTTTCGACGATGCTTTCCTGGACCTTGGCGATCTGGGTTTCGAGGTCAAAAATCGCATCGGCTTTCTTGTCGCTGTCGGCGATGCCGGCCAGTTTCAACGCGGTGGCGACATACTTCCTATAGGCGGCTTGCACTTCCTTCATCTTGGCGCTGGTGCCGAGATAATAATCGCGACTGGGAATGCCCAATCCGCCCTGCAGAAGATAGGGCGTGTAATGCTCGCTGTCACTGAAGCCCGGCGCCACCCAGATGCCGAACAGATGCTCGGTGTTGAAATTGGTGTTGTTGAGCGGATCGACATCGGCGCGCAGCGCCTCGCCGATGGCGTGCGACAAGGCCTTCTTGTCGGTGATAGCGGTGATAGCCGAGAGTTGTTCCTGGATGGGCGTGACGCCCTTGGCTTCGATGCCTTTCTCGTCCATGAAGCTGGAATAGAAGTCGCCGATCTTGGCCTGCTCTCCGCTCTTGCCGGCGCCTTCGATCAGCGCGCGGGTTCGCTTCTGGGTTTCCTGGAAGAGAATATTGAACGAGCCCCAACTCGCCTGATCCGGCGGAATGGTGGTGCGTTTCAACCAATTGCCATTCGCATAAGCGTAGAAATCGTCACCGGGCTTCACCGATTTGTCGATCGAGGAAAGGTCCACGCTGTGCGAGACGTCGGCCTGCACCAAAGACGATGCGGTGACGATAAAAGCAGCGGAAAGAAGCAGAGAAAATTTCATAAGGTCCCTCGGGGAAAGTCGCGGGCGCGAGCATATAGGAGAATGATCCACCCCCAGAAGACCGCGCAAGATACTGATATTGCTTGATTTAATGGCCAATCGGCAGAATGTTAGGCAGCCGCACAAGATTGAGTAATGATGGTGCGGGGTGAACAAACAGGGGCTTGTCCGATGATGCCGCGCCTTGGCGCCGTGCTCTTGATGCTGGCGGTCCTGGCCGCACCTTTGCCGGCTGCCGCGCAAGAATTTGCCGGCGATCTTGATCCTGTTCCGCATGACTTTTCCGATCGCGACGATGTGGTGGGTATGGGAACGGTATCCGCCACCCTTTCCGGAACGACCCTGACAATCACGGGAAATTTCACCGGCCTGTCCTCGCCCGCCACAAATGCGCATCTCAAGATGGGCCTGGCGAAAGGCGTGCCCGGCGCCACGATCGGCGAGCTCAACACCACCCACGCTGCCAAGGGAGAGATTTCCGGCAGCGTCAGGCTGAATTCCGCTCAAATTGCCGCACTCAAAAAAGGCGCGCTTTATATTCAGCTCGACAGTGTCAAAGGGGCCGACGGCAACTCCTGGGCGTGGCTGGAAGGTGCGGAAAGGCCGAGCACATGAAATCGATGCGCCTCTTCGCGACATCCGTCGCCGCCCTGTCCCTGTTTCTTGTGCTGGGCCATGCACAGGGCCAGCAACAAGCTGCCGGCGTCTTCGCGCCCGGGCAAATCAGCGCGGGCCAGCGGGAATATCTGGAAAATTGCGCGGGCTGCCACGGCAACACCCTGGCGGGCGCCAACGACTCTCCCGCGCTTGCGGGACCGGGCTTCATGCAGAGTTGGGGCAATCGCACGACCAAAGCGCTTTACCAGTTCATCTCCACCGCCATGCCCGTCGGCAATGAAGGCAAGCTCAGTGCCGGGACATATGCCGATATCACCGCCTTCCTGCTTTCCGCCAATGGCGCGATGCCGGGCGATCGGCCCCTCACCGGCAACACCGAAGTGCGCATCGCCGGCATCGCCAATGGCCAGGTGCCGGCCGACATACAAAAAGGCCTCGCACCGGCGGAAGCAGCTGCACGGCGTCCGGCACCCACCTCCCGCCATGGCCTGACGGTGGGGGGTACGGTCGCGAACTACGCGCCGGTGAGCGATGCGATGCTCACCCATCCCGCCGACGGGGACTGGCTGATGTACCGGCGCAACTATCAGGGCTGGAGCTATAGCCCGCTCACCGAGATCAACGGCCAAAATGTGAAGTCGCTTCAGCTGAAATGGTCCTGGGCGATGAACGAAGGCGGCGCCAGCGAAGTCACCCCCATCGTCCATGACGGCGTGATGTTCCTGTCCAATACCTCGAACACGGTGCAAGCGCTGAACGCGAAGACCGGTGAACTGATCTGGGAAAACCGCATCGGCCCGGACGCCACCGTAGCCTATGGCGGTACGCGCAGCCTGGCGCTCTATGAGGACAAGGTCTATGTCGCCACCACCGACGCCAAGCTTTATGCATTGGATGCAAGGACCGGCAACACCGTCTGGCATGTGGAGATCGCGCCACCGCCCAAAGGTGAGACCGGCGGCGTGATGGTGATCCACGGCAAGGTGCTGGTGGGCATGATGGGTTGCGACAATTACTCGACCGTCAATTGCCATATCAGTGCCTATGACGCGGAGACCGGCAAACAGGACTGGGTTTTCTACACCACGGCGCGCCAGGGCACGCCGGGCGGCGATACCTGGAATAATCTGCCGGACACGCAGCGCGCCGGAACCGACACCTGGATCGCCGGCACTTATGACCCCGACCTCAACACGAGCTACTGGGGCGTGGCGCAGGCCAAGCCCTGGATGCGCGCCAGCCGCAAGACTGGTGGCGCTTCGGTCCTCTATTCCAACGCCACGCTGGCGCTCGATCCCGACACCGGCAAGCTCAAATGGTACTACCAGCACATTCAGGGCGAGTCGCTCGATCTGGACGAAGTGTTCGAGCGCGTGCTGATCGATCACGGCACCGAGAAGAGCCTGATGACCATCGGCAAGGATGGCGTCTTGTGGAAGCTGGACCGCGCTGACGGCAAATTCCTGGGCGCCAAGCAGACCCTGTTCCAGAACGTCTTCAGCAAGATCGACCCCAAGACCGGAGAGGTCACCTACCGCCCCGACATCGTCAACCAGAAGACCAATGAATGGGTGGCGTCATGCCCGGGCCCGGAAGGCGGCCATGACTGGCAGGCCACAAGCTACAACCAGCCCAACGATCTCATCATCATCCCGCTCAGCCAGAGCTGCGTCCTGATGAAAGGACGCGATGTGGACATGAAAGTGGGCGGCGGCGGCACGGCGGCCTCGCAACTGTTCTATTTCATGCCCGGAACCCATCGCAACATGGGCAAGCTGGTCGCCTACAACACCAAGGACATGACCGAAGCCTGGTCGCTCCAGCAGCGTTCGCCGTTCCTGAGCGCGGTCGTTTCCACCGCCGGGGGCGTGGCTTTCGTCGGGGACTTCGACCGCGTGTTCAAAGCGGTGGACGTGAAGACTGGCAAAATTCTGTGGCAGACCAGGCTGGGCAACACCGTGCAGGGCTATCCCGTCTCGTTCAGCGTGGACGGCAAGCAATATATCGCCGTCACCACGGGTCTTGGCGGCGGAAGCCCGGAACAGAAACCCACCACGCTTCTGCCCGAAGTGCATCGCGCCGCCACCGGCCAGCAGCTATATGTGTTCGCACTGCCTGACTGAAGTGCGCTAAGCAGGGTCACTGGCCGCCACAAAGAGCGCGGCCAGATGTTCCATCCCGGCCTGATCTTCGGCGCTGAAGCGCGACAATTTCGGACTGTCCAGATCCAGCACACCCAGAATCTTGTCGCCCTTGATCAGCGGCACCACCAATTCGGACCGGGAGGCGGAATCGCAGGCGATGTGATCGGGAAATTCGTTCACATCGGCGACGCGCAGCGTTTGGCGCTGTTCGACCGCCGCGCCGCAGACGCCGCGTCCCATGGCAATCCGCACGCAGGCGGGCTTTCCCTGGAACGGCCCCAGGACCAGCGTATCGCCCTTGAGGAAATAAAAGCCTGCCCAGTTCAGGTTCGGCAGCGAAGTGAATATCAGGGCCGAGATATTGGCGGCATTGGCGATAAAATCCCGCTCGCCTGTCAGCAGGCCTTCCGCCTGCCGGGCCAGCTCGGTGTAGAACTCCTTGGGATCTGCGGTGCTGACAGTAGCGGCTTCGAACATTCTTTCTATTTAGCAATCTTGCGACCGCCGGGAAATGGCGGCCGGACCGGGCGGCTGCGACGGGATCACCCGGACGGTCCGTTCAACCTTCGTGCGGCCGTCACTGACTAGCTTTCAAAGGATTCATGTCCATGCGTAGAGTTTTCGTCCCCCTCTTTGCCTCCCTGCTCCTGTGCGGAGCGGCGGCGGGCGCCTTGGGCGTCGCCAGCGCCCAGGCCCAGACCGAGGCTGGCAATTCCGTGATGGCGCAGAACACGCAAACGCCGCCGCCCGGATCGGGCCGGATGCACCGGTTTGATCCCGCCCAAATGGCCCAGCGCTTCAAAGCCCGCTGCGAGGATCATTACGCCCGTTCGGTGGGCCGGATGGCCTATCTGGAGACCCGGCTCAACCTGACCGGGCAGCAGCAATCGCTGTTCTCCGCCTGGCGGTCGGTCCGGCTTAACATCGCCAGACGCAATGCCGATGCCTGTGCCCAGCGTGACTTCAGCCAGATGGGCAAGGAGATGAGCCCGGTGGACCGGATGGCCCGCATGGAAGACCGGCTGAAAAAGCGCGTCGCCGACCTGGACACCGAACGCCCGGCCTTCGCCGCGCTTTATAATGCGCTGTCGCCGGAGCAGCAGAAGGCGCTTATGCCCCATCATCACATGATGCGCGGGCGTCATGGCATGATGGGACGGGGCATGCGCCCCGGCATGAATCGCGGTCCGATGAACGGCCAACCGCCGGCGCCGCCGCAGCAATAGCGGGAACTTCCGGGACTGGACGGCTGAGGCCGCTGCTCGCTAGTTTCAGCGGCGGTTTCAGCCTCCGGCGCCCATGAACATATTCGGCAATGCGTTCCTGCTGGTTTATGCGGGACTTTTTCCCATCGTCAATCCGATCGGCAGCGCGCCGCTGTTTCTTGGCCTGACCGAATTTTGTACCACGGACCAGCGCAACAATCTGGCCTTCCGTGTTGCCCTGAACAGCTTCCTCCTGCTTCTGGGCTCGATGTTCATCGGCTCCCATGTGCTGGAATTTTTCGGCATCAGCCTGCCGGTGGTCAGGATCGGCGGCGGCCTGATCGTTACCGCTTTCGGCTGGAAGCTGCTCAATTCCGAGACCACTCCCGACACGTCCCGCGCCGATGCCACGGGCGTACATACCGTGCCGGAGTCATTCTACCCCCTCACCATGCCGCTGACAGTGGGGCCGGGCTCGATCGCGGTCGCGATCGGTCTGGGCAGCCAGCGCCCCAAAGGCGACGATATGACGGAGTTGTTGCTTCTGGGCGGCGGGGCATTGGTGGGACTGATCGCCATCGCCCTCACCATCTATTTTTCCTATCGCTTCGCGCAGCGCCTGGTCAGCGTGCTGGGGACCAGCGGAACCCATGTGGTGATCCGCCTGTCGGCTTTCATTCTGGTCTGTATCGGAATCCAAATCCTGTGGAGCGGCTGGAGCGAACTCTCCAGCCTGCCCCATTAGGCAAGTATGTCTTGGTCGAGACTTTCTTCCCCCGTGTCGCGAAGCGACCGACGGGGGAAGATGTCCGCCTGCGGGCTTGCCCGCGTTGGCGGACAGATGGGGGCAATCAATCAGAAATGATACGTCACGCCCGTGGCATAGACCCACGGGTCCAAGCCGACCTTTCCGCTGATCGGATAGGCCACACCGGGCGCCACCGGAAGATTGCCGGTCGCGTGGGTGGTGAGGAATGCCTTCTTCACTTCGCCGAAAAAGCCCCAATTTTCGCCGACCATGAAGTCCGAACCCGCTTCGATTTCCGGCGCGAGATCGTTGGTGAGCTTGGCGTTCTGGACGGTGGCGTCATGGGTCGAGAAGATGATCATGTAACTCACGCCCGCGCCCACATAGGGACGCAAGAAACCGCCGAACAGGCCGTCTTGGAAGGGCTTGTATTGTACGGTGAGCGCCGAGGGACCAATCGTGGTCGCAAGCATCTTGCCATAGGGCGCGATCGAGCCATTGCCATAGGCGCTGAGCGCCGGCGGCCAGCCGACCGAGAGCACACCCGACAAACCGTCCCAGAAATTGTAACCGACTTCCAGCAAGCCGCTGTAGATGTGGTTGTAATGCAAGGCCGCGCCCGGAACGGGCTGGCCGGCGACGGTCAGGTTCAAGCCGTCCATGTTCTGCAATTCCGCCGCACCGGCCCGCACGAACCAGGGGCTTGTGGCGTCGCCATCTTGAGCTTGCGCAGGAATAGCGAGCACGGCTGAAGCGCACACAAAAGCGGCAGCGATGAGCGTTTTCATAGTCCCTCCGAAAATCTGTCCCCTGCGGAGGAAGCCGCATGCGGCCAAGATCCCCCGGCTGTTTTGATAGTCTTAACGTAACGATGACAGCGTTAATAGCTGGTTAATCGTTACGCCACGGACACCTTGGGGAAGTCCTGAGGAACGTTTCTCGTGGGCGACGCCGGCAGACTGACCGCATTTGCCGGAGCCTTCCCTAGCGGCATCAGGGGTTGGGCTTCCAGCTCGGCCAGGGTGATGGCGCCCGACTTGAGAGCGTCGTCTTCGGCTTGCGCCGCCTGGGTGGACGCCGCCAGGCGCTGCACCGTGTCGATAATGTCCCGGCTGGTGTGGTTGGCCATCACTTGCAGGCGGAAACGGGCCCGCCCCTTGGGGACGGCGGGGAATTCCACCAGATTGGCGAGAAGGCCGGCATGGGGCAGGCGCCGGCTTACCAGCCGCGCCAGGCTCTCATGGCCCATCTTCACGCAGACGATGGGAGACGGCTCGCCATAGACTTCCAGGTCGCAGCGTTCCAGGAAGGCGCGCAGCATGATGATGTTGTTCATCAGCTTGCGGCGCAGCGCCGATCCTTCCTCCGACGAGACGATGTCGAAGCACTTGCCGACGATGGCGGCCTGGGCCGGCGACAACGCATTGGAGAATGTGTTGGGCGAAGAATAATACCGCATATATTCCTTGACTGCGCGCGAATGGCTGGCGACGAAGCCGCCATTCGAGGCGAAGGTCTTGGAGAAGCTGCCCATCACGATGTCGACCTTGCCGACCATGTCCTGCATGCCGATATGGCCGCGGCCGGTCTCGCCCATGCAGCCCAGATCGTGCGCCACGTCCACCATCAGGGTGGCGTTGTATTCATGCGCCAGTTCCTGCAGCGCCCTGATATCGGGCGTGTCGGAGTCCATCGAGAACAGGCTTTCCGTCACCACCAGGATGCCGTTCTCGGTATCGGTGGCGCGGATGCGGGCCAGCTTCTCGCGCGCCATCTCGACATCGTTGTGGCGGAAGAGATGGATGTTCTTGGTCGCCGCGTGCGTACCTTCCTGAAGGCAGGCATGCGACAGCGCGTCGATCACGATGTGATCGGTGGAGCGGACCAGCCCCTTGATCACGCCATAACCCGCCGCCCAGCCGGTGGAGAACAGGCTCACATGTCCCATGCCCAGGAAGTCGCCGATCTTGCGTTCCAGCGCCAGCGAGAGCGAGGTGTTGCCCACCAAGGCCGGCGAACCGGCGCTGTGCACGCCGAATTGGCGCATCGTTTCGATGGCGGTTTCAAGCACGGCGGGATGCGAGGAGAGGCTGAGATAGTCCTGGGAGGCGAAATTCACGCCTTCGAACAAGCCGCCTTCATCGGTGCGCGCCTGGCAGCGCGAGTGCGGGCCCATCTCGGTCGAACGGCCCAGCGGCCAAAGACCGGCGCGGCGGCGCACTTCCTGCCACTCGAAGAAAGCTTCGACGCGCTTGAGAAGATCGGAACCCGAAATAAAACGAAAATCCCGCATGCTGCCGGACAAAGCCGGCGCCAACGGATCGACATTCTTCATTACCCCACTCCCGCCATTCTGGCTGTAGGAGCGGATCGTACCGAACAAGTTATATTAAACTGCTAAGAAGAATGATTACCAATGTGTTTCTGGATCTTCTCGACCAGAACGTTCAGGGCAATCGGCTTGGTTTCGAAGTCGCTGCAACCCGCTTCGATGCTCTTGCGCCGGTCGGTTTCCAGCGCATGCGCCGTCAACGCGATGATGGGAACATGCTTAACGGCGTCTTTCGTTTTCAGAATCCGGGTCGCTTCCCAGCCATCCATTTCGCCCAGGGCGACATCCATCAGGATGACGTCGGGCAGATAGGATATGGCGGTGTCGATGCCGCTGGGCCCGTCTATCGCGCATTCGACTTCATAGCCGCGCCGCTCAAGCCGGCGACGCAGCATGTCGCGGTTCATCTCATTGTCTTCGACGATCAAGACCTTTGCCATAAACGCCTCATGCTGCGGCCATGGCGCCGGCCGCGGGAATTTCGGCCGGTACCGTGATAGCGAATACTCGATGATGTTCGAGGTCGTTTTCAACCGAAATATTGCCGCCGATGAACTGTATGAATTTCAATCCCAGCGCCAGCGAGATGCCGACACCACCATATTTGGTGGCGCTGTCGTCGGAGCCGTCCGAGAAGACATCGAAAAGAGCCTGCGGATTGATGTCCTCGGTCCGGGCATTGGGATCGCGCACGAACATCCGCACCCGGTTCTGGTCGGCGCTCACCCTCATACGGATCTCGCCCGGCGTGCCATCCGCGGCGATGCCGAACACGATATGCTGGGCTGCCTTGCCCAACGCATGCCAGTCAAGGCAGAGCTCGGCATTGGCTTCGATGTCATAGGTGAGGCTCCAGCCGCTTTCCAGGCCTTCGGCGGCTTCTGAGGCGAGCGCGGCCATGCGGTTGGACAGAGAGCCGGGTGATTGCTGCGAGATCATCTTGCCCGCCTCGATCTTGGAGAAATCGAGAATATCGTTGACCAGGCGCAGCAGATGCGTGCCCGAGCCCAGGATGCGCTGCACGTCTTCTTCGAACGCCTCGTCGCCATCCTCGCGCGCGTCGTCCAGGAGGATCTGGCTGTAGCCGATCACCGCGTTCAACGGCGTGCGCAGCTCATGGCTCATCGAGGCGATGAAGTTCGATTTCGCCAGGGTCGCTTCCTGCGCCGCGGCGGTAAGGTTCATCAGATTGTCGGCGTTGGCGGCGAGCGAGCCCAGCTCACGCTCGAACGTGGCCTGCTCCTGGAAGATGTTGGCGAAATACACCGCCATCATCACCACATAAGCCGACACGCTGACCGTGGAAATGATGCCGATCAGCTGGAATTGATCCAAGTTCACTTCCGGAAAGGGAAATCCGCTCACCACCAGCCAGCCGAAAAAGCCCACGCTGGCGAAGATTTGCAGCAACAGCACGTTGCGGATCGCGCCGGTGGCGGGAAGGTAGAAGAAGGACAGCAGCGGGATGATCAGCGCCCAGGACAGGAAGGGCGAAGCGATGCCGCCATAGGAATAACAGGCCCAGAGGATACAGAAGATCAAATTCTGAACCGAGATGAAGGCGATCGTCTGATACCGCTTCGTCCAGCGCAGGAAGAAGGGATAGACCCAGAACGTCATGATCGACGCAAAAAAGATCCAGAAGCGGTAATCCATCTCGTAATGCAGCACGAAGTGCAGATAGAGCGGGATGGTGTTGCCCAGGAGCGGCCCGAAGGCATGGCTCAGCATGAACATCCTGGCGCGGCGGTGCGCGTCGGGCTGGACCTGAAGCCTTGGCGGAATGAAATAGTCGAGGAAGGCGCTCAGGTTGAACCCGGCCTTGGCCCTGTGTTCGGAATCCTCATGGTCACTGCTGCGGCGTTTCATTTCTGGCTCGATCATCGCGACCTAATCCAGGCTAGCATGCCCATCGGAAAGCTAATTTTTGCTGAACTTTGATAAATTTAACCGAAAATTCTATCTTCCGGGAGTAGGGACATGAGGGTGGTTGAAGGGTACCCCATGCGCGACCTGGTAATGCGAGCGATCGACTATTTCGCCCCCGTCGAGATGATGGGCGACCAGTCGAATCTGATGAAGATTCGCACCTTCATCCTTCTGCACCTGATCGGCCCGGCGATGGGCCATTCGGTCATCCTCTTCCTCTGGTATGCCTCCCCCACGCTCACCTGGCAGTTCTGGGTGATCGAGGCCAGCGTGGTTTCCTTCTGGCTGGTGCCGATCCTGGTCAAGACCACCCAATCGCTGATATTGCCCGCCACTTTCTCGGTCTGCCTGCTCGTGTTCCTCAGCCTGTTCGGGTCGTTCTTCTATGGCGGCATCAGCTCGCCTTTCATGCCCTGGTTCCTGATCGCCCTGCTCTTGGGCTTCTTCTATCTGGCCGATCATCCCGCCATGGTCATTGTCGGCGTGGTGGCGCAGCTGGCAGTCTTCGTCGCAGCCCGCCTTTATGTGGGCGACTTCATTTCGCTGCTGCCCCTTTCCAGCATGACCTCGGTCAATTTGATCTCGATCATTGCCGCCATCGCCTATACGACCCTGTTGTCGATCTATTACGAGACCGTGATGCGCGACAGCGGCGCCCTGGAAGCCGCCACCCGCGCCCAGCGCACCCAGGCCGAAGCCCTGCGCGAAGCCATGCGCAAGGCCGAGCTCGCCAGCCGGCAGAAGTCCATCTTCCTGGCCAAAATCAGCCATGAATTGCGCACACCCCTGAATGCCGTGATCGGCTACAGCGAAATGCTGCGCGACGAGCTTTCCAGCGAATCCGTCAACAAGCAGCGCGCGCTCGATCTGGAGCGCATCAACGCAGCCGGCCGCCATCTTCTGGCGCTGGTGACCGATGTGCTGGATCTGCCCAGCATCGAAGCCAGGCGCCTGGAAGTCTCGATCAAGCAGGTCAATGTGTCCGAGCTTCTTGCCGACGTCACCGCGACCGCCGGCCCCCTGATCGCCAAGAAGCATAATCGTTTGGTCGTTCAGGTGGTGAACGACCCCGGCGTGATCGAAACCGACGCGCTGAAGCTTCGCCAGGCGATCCTCAACCTTCTCAGCAACGCCGCAAAATTCACCTCGCATGGCGTGATCACGCTCAAGATGATGACCAAGGGCTATGAAGCCTCGCGCCGCCTGATCGTGGAAGTGCGCGATACCGGCATCGGCATGAGCCAGGAGAGCCTGGGCCGCATCTTCAAGGATTTCAGCCAGGCCGAGCGCGACACCACCCAGAAATTCGGCGGCACGGGTCTCGGCCTGGTTCTGACCGAGCGCTTCTGCAACATGATCGGCGGCACCATCCATGTGGAGTCGCAGCTGGGCGAGGGCTCGGTCTTCACCATCGACATTCCCTGCCGGGCCGTGGTCGGCTGACGCAGGCGTGAGGCGGACCTGAAACAGGCGGCGCGCCGATCCCGGCCGCCGCCATTTCCTTGTTCAGCCGGCTTTCTGAAGCGCCTGACCGGCGATCACCCGCGAGGCCGGCAGCAGCACCGATACGGTCGTGCCTTCGGCCACTTCACTGACGATCTTCATCGTCCCGCCATGAAGCTCAACCAGGCGCTTGGTGAGCGGAAGACCCAGTCCGGTGCCTTCGAATTTCCGCGACAATTTGCTGTCGATCTGGCCGAACGGCGACATCGCCAGTTCCATCTTGTCTTCCGGAATGCCGATGCCCGTGTCGGAAACATCGATCAGCACGCCGCCATTGGCGCTGCGGTTGACGGAGAGGATCACCTGGCCGCCGGCCGGGGTGAATTTGACCGCATTGCCCAGAAGATTGAGCAGGATCTGGCGCAGCTTCACTTCGTCGCCGCGAAAGTGGGGCAGATCGTCCGACGCCTTGGTATGGAATTCCACATTCGACTTCGCCGCCAGCTCGCGGATGAAGCGGCTGGTCTGCATCACCAGATGCGCGAGATCGATTTCGTCCTCGTTGAGCTGGAGCTTGCCGGCCTCGGCCCGGGCGATGTCGAGAATGTCGTTGACGATAGTGAGAAGGTGGGTGCCGGCGTCGCACATCAGCTCGGCATATTCGGAATATTTGTCGTGCAGTGGGCCCCAGGCGCGGTCGCGCATCAAGGTCGAGAAGCCGATCACCGCGTTCAAGGGCGTGCGCAGTTCATGGCTCATATTGGCCAGGAATTCGGTCTTGGCCTGGTTGGCCACCTCCGCCTTTTCGCGCGCGGCGATCAGGGCGTTCTGGCTGCGCCGGAGATCGTCGAAGGCGCGCGCCGAGCGCAGCATATAGCGCACCCGATTCTTGAGGATCGGCCATTGCAGCGGCTTGCTGATGAAGTCGGTGGCCCCGGCGTCATAGGCCTTTTCGATCGAAGACGCGTCGTCCAGGCTGGTCATCTGCAGGATCGGCACGGTCACCGAGCTGGGATGGCGGCGCAACTGGCGGCACAGTTCGAAGCCGTCCATCTTGGGCATGATGACGTCGCAGATCACCAGGTCGGGAATGGACGTCCAGCAGGCCTCGCAACCTTCCAGGCCGTCGCCGGCCTCGGTCACGATATAGCCCTCGGTTTCGAGTTCCGCGCGCATGATGGTGCGCACGATATCGTCATCGTCCACGATGAGGATGGAGGCGGAGCTAGCCGGCGGCACGATTCAACTCCTCGCGTTCCCCGACGATCTTCCTGAGATTGCTGACGGCAACGGACAATTCCTCTTCCAGGTCCGAGAGAAAACCCGACAGGGGAGCGAGTTCGCCCCGGCTGGCGCGCATTTCGATTTCGGCGCACCGCCGCGAGACACATTGGGCGCCCAAGGCCGCCGAGCTCGATTTCAGGGTATGGGCGATACGGCGAACCTCTTCCGTCTCACCTTCGACATGGTTCTTGCGCAAGAGGCCCAATTGGGTGGACGCGGTGTCGGCAAAGCGGGCCACGACATTCTTGAGCAGAGCCTGCCCGCTTCCGCCCTGAAAGGCGCTAACGTTGTCGAGGACGCTGCGGTCCACCGCCACCGCCGTCCTCGCTGCCGGAACCTCGTCGAATGCCGCATGGCGGGAATGGGGTTCGCCCGCGATCCAGTAGCGAAGCATGTCCTTGAGCATTGTTTCGCGGAACGGCTTGGCCAGCACGTCATCCATGCCGGCGGCCAGGCAGCGCTCGCGGATTTCCGCCGGCGCGTGCGCCGAAAGCGCCACAATCGGCGTGTGATGCCGGTGCGAATGCCTTTCCCGTTCTCGGATGCGACGGCTGGCCTCGAAGCCATCCACCTCCGCCATCTCGCAATCCATCAGGATGAGATCAAAATCGCCCTCTTCCCACATGCGGGCAGCGGCAAGTCCATCGGACGCCACTTCGACCCGGCACCCCAACTTTCGCAAGGTGCGGGCGGCGATATCGGCATTGGTGGGGTCGTCCTCGGCAAGCAGCAAGGATGCGTCGGAGAAGGCCTTCCCGTCCTTATCTCGCATCGATGGCCTCCGCCTGTTTGCCGGAGCAACACCGATCACGCATCGCCAGATACGCATCTGTCAGTACACTGACAAACTAGTCTCCGGACAGTGGAATCTGTTACTCCGTCCCCTGGCTACTATGACCCATCAGTGCTTAATGGATTATCATTTCTCAATCTCTTAACGGCGGTTAAGGATTCCCCATACCCGGCGCGCTGTCCGAATGCGGCACATAGAGACGCAAATTACGCGCTGCCGAGAATATTTCTCGCCCGCGTCAGATGAGGTGCGTCCAGCATTTGCCCATCCATCTGCAGGGCCCCCGCCTCAGGGTTGGCGGCGAAGGCCTCGACCACCCGCCTGGCCCACTCCGTTTCGGCTGCCGAGGGCGTGAAGGCCTTGTTGATGACGGGAATTTGCGCGGGATGGATCGCCAGCATGCCCGTGAAGCCGTCGCGCCGGCCCCGGCCGGCATAGGCGTTAAGACCTTGTTCATCATTCAGGGCCGGGAAGATTGTTTCTATGGCCGGCAGCCCCGCAGCCCGAGCACCGAAGAGCGCAAGCGCGCGGACGGTTTCGAACGGCGCGGTATAACGTCCATCCGTTTCGCGGGCGGTCGTTGCGCCGACCGCTGCGGACAGGTCTTCCACGCCCCAAGACAGGCCGCAAAGGCGATTGCTGACGCCGCCATAGGACCCCAATCCAAAGATTGCGGCCGGCGTTTCCGTGACGATGGCCAGGATGCGCGCATCGCTGTCGCCCAGAGCGGTAAGGCGGCGATCCAATTCCACCACAGCCTGGCCGCCTTCAGCCTTGGGCAGGACAATGCCGTCCGGCTTGCCGGGTACAATGGAGGCAAGGTCTCGCTCCACGTCTGTGCTGTCGATGCGGACAAAGATTGGAATCGCGCGCGGCATCGCCAGGAAAGCGGCCACCGCCTGGCGGGCTTCGGCTTTTTTCCCTGCTGCCACGGAATCCTCCAAATCCAGGATCAGCACATCCGCATCGGACGTCACCGCTTTCATCATGCGATCCGGCCGGTCGCCCGGGACAAAAAGCAGCGAACGCAGCCTCATGCCCGCTTCACCATCACCGAGCGCAACGCTTCGCAGACCATCTCGTCGCGCTGGTTGAAAGCGCGCAGACGGAAGATAACGATCCCGGTATTGGGCCGCGATTTGGAAGCGCGCACCTCCATGACTTCAGTTTCCGCGCGCAACGTGTCGCC
>DATKPL010000246.1:0-7684 GCA_035524155.1 Rhizomicrobium sp. | reverse complement strand
GGGCGCGCGGATATCGAGCGACCAGGTGGCACGCAGCCTGAGATCATCGTTGACCTTGCTGGTGAGCCCCAGCTTCCAGGTTTCCACCAAGCCGCTGGTCGAATAGGACGTAAGACGGCCGGCGGCGTTGAAGTCCAGATTGTCCACCAGATCGTCCTTGAGCAGCGGAACATCGATTTCGGCGAAACCTTCCGTCACGCTGTATTGGCCTGCGAAATTGTTGAAATTCCCCACCGAATATAGCCGCGCGACGGCACCCGGATCGGCAGTGGTGCGCCCGCCCTCCTTGCGGTATTCGGCGCCGAACGCCACCGAGATCTGCCCTGCCGGCAGCGACCAGGGCAGCACGCCCTGCATCGAACCTGCCGTCACATCCTCGTTGAGGACCATCGTTTCGAAATCGTTTCTGGTATCGACATAATCGATTGCCGCCCGGGAAGCGACGCCGTCCCCGAACACGTCCAATGGCTGGCAGCCATTGGCGGCGCTCAAGCTGGAACGGCAGGCAATGCCGCCCGGCGACAATCCCGACACGCCCGCATTGACCGCGGTCACGGTCACCGCATCCACCGCGTCGGCATAATTCTGGTTTACCACATCGTTGAGGACGTGGAGGTGCACCCGCACCGCGCCGTGCTGGTAATAGCTGTTCCAGGACCAGTCCTCGCCCAGCGCGCCTTCCAGGGTGAAAACGCCGCGCGCCAGCGCGCGCGTGGAGATGTTCACCGGCACGCCCAGGCTTTGCGCCAGTTCGCCTTCGGTAAGATGGCTGAAATCGGTGATATTGTTGGTGTTGATGGTGCCCAGGGTAAGAGACGGAATGCCGTTGGCCGCCATGGTCGCCGCGACGGAAGCGGGGATATAGGGATTTCCCGCCAGGATGGTAAGATTGCCCGGTCTCACCGCCGGGACGGAATTGTTCTCCGTCCAGGACTGACCGTAATTCAGCTGGACCGACGCCTCGATGTCCGGCGTCAGCCGGTAGCGGCCATATCCGAAAAGGGTGGTCGTGTGATACGCGACGGTAAGATCGTTCAACTCGCCTTCCGCATTCTGTGCGCTTCCGCCATTGGACAGCGGCCCGGAAATATTTCCGAAATCGAAGGCCGTTGGCGTGCCTTGCGGCCCCGCGAACTGCACGCCGCGCAGGACATTGGCGCTCCCGGGCGTGGTGCCTGCCGCATTGCCGACGATCAAACCGCCGGTGGTCGCCTGCGAAAGCCCGACATGGGTGGCGAGGATATATTGCGGCTGGCCGTTGATGCCATTGAAGGCCGGATTGTTGACCAGCGCCTGCGCCTGGTACCAGGCGCGCTGGCCGGAAAAAACCACATCGGGGCTATCGGTATATTGGCCGCTGAGAAGGACGTGGCCGCGCCCGCCATCGAAGTCCGCGCCGTAGGAGGCTTCGGCTTTCCAGACCGGCAAATCTCCCCTGTCGGAATCGCCGCCTTCGATGTTGGCCTTGAAGCCGGAGAAAGCCTTGTCGAGCACCAGATTGACGACGCCGGCCACCGCGTCGGAACCCCAGGCGGCGGAGGCGCCGCCCGTCACGACATCGACCCGTTGCACCATGGTGGCGGGAATGGTGGAAAGATCGACACCGCCCGTGATGTTGGATTGGACCACGCGCTGGCCGTCGAACAAAACCAGCGTACGGGTGATGCCCAGATTGCGCAGGTTGACGGTATCGACACCGGTGATGGCGGAAACGATATTGGCAGCGCCCCCGCCATTGACCGGCGAGGATGAGATCCCCACCGCCGGCAATTCGCGCACCGCATCGCCGATGCTGAATTGGGAATCGCGTTCCAGCTGTTCGGGACCGATCACCGTGACGGGCGTGGGCGCCTCATATCCGCCGATCGAGATACGCGATGCGGAGACAACCACCTGCTCGACGCTGGGACCGACAGGGATGGGTGAGATGCTGACGGCGGGTCGTGGCGCGCTTTGTGGCGCGATCGCATCCGGTGGCGGAGCAGTCGAAGCCCCAACCTGGCCGCCATTATCCGGCGGCAGCGGCTCCGCCGGCGTGCGGCCATTTTGATTGCGCGCGGCGACAGGGCGCACGATCAATCCCCCCGCGCCATCGGATTGGGCTTCGAGATTGGTGCCCTTGAGCAGGAAATCCACCGCGTCCCGACTCGACATTTGGCCGCGCAGCGGCGGCGCTTCGAGGCCCGCGACCGCCCCCGGCATGAAGAGGATATTCTGGCCGGTGAGGCGGGCGACCTGCTTCAGGGATTCCGAAAGCGGCTGCGACGGCAACGCGAAATCCGCGCTTTGCGCCAGCGCCGCCCCTGACGCCAGCGCCAGAATGCCCGCGCCGAACGCCAGGCGCGCGCGAAATTTCCTGATCCCAACCGACATTGCCCCGACTGAACATGGCGGCCCGGCCGCTCGATGGTGAAGAATTGAGCGGCTTCGCCTCACCCCTGCAGAATCCGAGCCTCGTCGCCCGTCAATTCGATGCGGTCACCTCCCATCCGGACCTTGATGGGCAGAAGGCGCTCCAGCGAGCGGGCAAAATGAGCATTGTCGCCGACACGATAGACTCCACTCACTTTCATATTGGCGAGGCGGGCGTCGTCGATTTCGAGCTTAATGGTGGAGTAGCGGTTCATCTCCGTCACCACGCTGCTCAGGGCCGAATTTTCGAACATTGCCTGTCCGGTATGCCAGGCCAGGAGAGGCACGAGGTCGGGCCGGTCCAGCTTGACCAGCTGCCCCGAAGCAAAAATCAGGCGTTCGCCGTCGCTCAAGGTCTGCGATGCGCCCGCATCCGTGGCGCTGTTTTCGATTGTGGCGCGGCCCTGGATCAGGAGCACCGAAACCTGGTCGCCGTCATGGCCCACATCGAAGGTCGAACGCGTGCCGATCACCAGTTTCTGCGCCGCCCTGACCGCGAAAGCGCGCTTTTGCGAATCCGGCGCGACGCGGAAACTGGCGCGGCCATAGCGCAGATCCACCATCCGGCTTTTGCCGTTGAATTTCACCACCAGCTTGGTGTTGGTGTCGAGGAAGACCGCGGTGCCGTCATCGAGCGAGACATGTTTCTGCTCGCCGATATCGGTCTGATAGACCTCGGCTTCGGCCGATTGCAGGAAAGCGAAACTGCCGCCCAGCGCCACCAGCGCGCCCACGCCGCTCGCCACCAGAACACGGCGGTTCATGGATGGCTCGAGATCGACCCGGCCATCCCTGAGATCGCGGGACAAGGCGCCTGCAGCTTCCCATGCCGCGTTGGCCGCTTCGAATGCCGCGGCATGCCTGGGATCGGCCGCCATCCAGGCCCGGAAGGCACGCTCGTCTTCCCAGCTCCGATCGTCGGCGCGCAGCCGCGCCAGCCAATCCGCGGCTTCCTTGAGGGCGGTCGATCTTGGCGAGAAACGCGACATCGTCACCAGCCCTCGGTCCACTCGGTGAGGAACAGCACGGCCTTGGCGATATGCTTTTCCACCGCGCTTTGGCTGATGCCCAGCCGGCTGGCGATTTCGTGGTATTTCAGATTGTTCAAACGATGCATCAAGAATATCTCGCGGGTGCGGGGCGTGAGCTTATTCAATCCCTCTTTTACCCTGGTAAGACGAACACGGGCGGCGATTACCTCATCCTGAAGGGGCGCCGCATCTTCCACATCGGAGGCTTCTGCTTGATTCTGCAGAGCTTTTTCGTGGCGATAATTATCGATGCTCAAATTGAAGGCGGTGCGGACCAGAAAGGCAGCGGGATCGCCCACCGGATGCTGGGCGCCATAGCGGGTAAGCCGCAGATAAGCCGAATGGAGCAAATCCTCCGCATCCCTGCGATTGCGGGTGCGCCGGGCGATCTGACGGATCAAATCACTCCACAATGCTTTCCCGACCGGAATATCGGCCATCCGTCCCCCCGGGCACCGGTACCGGTAATCACCGATCCATCGCCTTTTTGTTAGAATGACAGATGAGGTCAGTTTGCTTTCGCACGTCAACCAAAAAAGACGTTGACCGAAGGGTAAGACGGCCTCAGGTAGGCGCGATCGGCTCTTGCCCCGCCATCAGCACGATCCGAACCAGATCCGACAGGCTGGAAGCATGCAGCTTGTCCATGATGCGGGCGCGATGAATCTCCACTGTGCGGGGCGATATGCCTAATTCATGGGCAGCAACCTTGTTCGACCGACCCCTGACCAGGATATCCAGGACGTTGCGCTCGCGGGATGTAAGCTGGGAAAGCCGGTCTTTTGCGCGCCTGGCCTCGACCGAACGGCTGCGCGTCTTGCTGCCTATTTCAAAGGCATGGCGGATGCTGCCGATCAATTGCCCGTCGTCGAACGGCTTCTCGATGAAATCGATGGCGCCGGCCTTCATCGCCCGGACCGCCAGCGGCACATCGGCATGCGCTGTGATGATGATGACGGGCAGATGCGCATCACGCCGGATGATCTCTTCCTGCAATTCAAGGCCGCTCATGTCGGGCATTCTCACATCGGTGATCACGCAGCCGGATTTCGGCATGCCGTCGGCGAGAAATTCCCTGGCCGAACCGTAGAGGTGCGAGTGAAGGCCGGCGCTTTCCAGCAAAAGCCGGAGCGAATCGCGGATATCCGCGTCGTCATCCACAATGAATACGTGTTGCTCTTCTATCATGCGACTTCTGGGCATAATGGAGACGCAACCGCGTGGATCCTCCGGAATCGGCCCGTATCCCCGGGGCCAAGACACGCCCCCGCGTGAGTCGCAAGGACGATACACCCAACCCCAGCCTGAAACCTAATTTTGCTTTGTGTCAGGCAGACATCGGCTCTCAGGCCGACTGGTGATATTTGAGGGCGATCGGGCCCACGCTGTGGGACGGGGGGCGCTGCAGCTGTTGGAACTTTTCCAGGTCCGTGACGTCGGTGAAGCTCGCCATGGTCGCGCCATTGGGCAGCCGCGAGAGCGCAAGCGAGATGATGCGTCCGTCGGCGCGTTTGGCTTTGCCCACTTCGCCCAGGCGTTCCGGAGCGGCGGCGCTTACGCCCGATGCGACGATGTTCCAGACGCCATCATGACCGATGCGGCGCGCGCATAATTGGGCGATCTTGCTCAAATGCGGCTGGCTTGTGAGATCGCTTTCCGTCAACCGCCACATTTTCGCGAATAACGCGTTGTGCAGAACCAGCCGCCCATCGGTGCCGAAAATCGCCACCCCCTCATCCAGCGTGTCGAGCGTGGCTTTCTGGACTTGGGTGAGAAGGTTGAGCGAGGATTCCAGTTTCAGTTTTTCGCTGATGTCCTCGCAGAGAAGGAATATGCCGCCGTCCCAATGCGACCGGGTCACAAGCCGAATGCTTCTTCCCGACGGCAGGTGCCATGTTTCTTCCAGCGCCTGTCCGGCAGAAGGCGCGGCTTCAGTCCGGCTTTTGCGCCATTCGGCAAAATTGCGCTGTTCGGGAATGAGGCGCTTGTCCCTGAGATGGTTGAGAATATCGCCTTGCGAGGGATGCGTATCCAACCAGGCTTCCGGCAGATCCCAAAGGCGGGCATATGCCTTGTTATAGCGCGTGAGCTTGCGGGAGGCGTCGAAGGCGGCAACGGCAACCGGCAACTGATCGATCATGCGGGCATCGCCGCCCTCATCCCGGGTCAACTCGGTGATGTAAAGCGCGGTGTGCTTTCCGATCGGTGCGCCGCGCAGCGCGAGAATTCCGCCAGGCACGCGCGCCGACAGCGTAAAGAGGGTGCCTTCCCGGGCCAGCCGATCCATCGCCTGCATCGCCAAGGGGGCGTCCGGGCTCTCCATCAGAAGCTCGAACAGCATCTTGCCGTTGCCGAAATAGCGTTGGTCCGGGCCCAGACTCACCACGACGCCCTGCGGCGCGTTGTCGAGCAGCGCGTTGTGGAAGGCCGACAGCGCTTCGGTCCGTGCGCGTTCCATGCCGGTTCCGCGCTGGGCGTGATTGAGGCGCATGTTGAGCCGGAACGCCCAACCCATGCTGAGCAGGCCGATAAAGCAGGAAGCCAGCGCAAGAGTGACAAGCGTGCCGGCCGGGATGGCGATCACCGTTGCCAGCGCGGCAAAGGGAGAGAAAAGGAATGGCGCAATCATCGGTTCAAGGCTCCGTGATCGCCGGGAACGAATTCGTTAACGTTAACAAAACCACGCCAGCGCGAACCTTGCCGGTCTGCGCACGGAAAGGCCGTGCGCCGCTCCCGAAACCGCCTCATGCCCCCGTCTCCCGCCCAAGCTCAAATGCGTGCGGGTCTATTCATGAGCGGTATTTCGGCGAATCAATAGTTGGGGATTCCGCGTAGGTACATCCACGTGGCGCCAGTTCGGACTTCTACTTATTGTGGGGAATAACCGCCCCTCGCCCACAAATTTGCATACGCACTATTACGTATGCGGAGCATTTTGGGACAAGGTTCCCCGGATCCCTGCCTTCCATCCGCCTACGGATTGCCGGAATTACGCCATAAAGCATTGCCCCTAGCGATCTTCCGGAAAGAGCTGTTTCAGCCAGGTCAGCAACGCTTCGGCCACCAGCGGTTTGCGCAACACCGCGTGAATCCCTTTCTTGACAGTGCGTTCCATGAGCAGCTTGCCGCTGCCGGTAACGATCACCGCCGGCGTCGCCACGCCCCGCGCCCGCAACAGCACGATCAAATCCAATCCCGACATGCCCGAAAGATCGTGGTCAAGCACGATGCAGTCGGCGTCACGCCCATCCGTGGCCTGAAGGAATGCTTCGGCATCGGCGAAATCGCGAACCAGAAAGCCCTCGGCTGCCAATAGCGTCCTGGTGGAAGCACGCACCGCATCATCGTCCTCGACGACAAAAATTTGACGCTTTTCGACTTTACCCACCATACGCTCCGCCCGCCCCTCGCGGCGGGCGTGAAGCTAAGCAGTGTGAAATTGGCTCGAAATACGTATTAGTGCGTAACTTAGTGCTTAACGCCGGGCGTGCCACGAGATACGGGGCATCGCAGCTTTCGCATCGGCGGCATTTTGCATCAAACGTTAACGCCACATAAACCCCGCGCCAACGCGGCGCTGGCGAAGCGGCTTCTGATGCTCATCTTGTGCGTTTAGCCATGTTGCATGGTTAGAGCAGACGGACCCATGTCGGAATTAACCAGCAATCATCTTCAATCGCTGCCGGGCAGCGGGCTTGTCTCGGCTTTGATCGGCTCCTCGGCCGATGGCGTCATTGTGACCGATGCCGCCCAGACCATTCTCATATTCAGCCCGGCGTGCGAGCGCCTGTTTGGCTATGCTTCGCGTGAGGTCGTGGGCAAGAACATCTCGATGCTTTTTCCGCCCGACCGGCTGTCTGAAGAGGAAGCCCTGACCCGCAGGATCATGTCCGAGCGCAACGCCGCTCATGCCGAAACGCTATGGCGGCACAAGGATGGCGGCGAAATTCCCATCTCGCTCGCGGTGAGTTCGGTTCGGGACGGCGAAAACCGGATTGCCGGCATTCTTTACACCGCGAGGGACACCAGCCGGAAAAAACTGGCGGAGGCGGAGGAAATGTCGCTCCAGGCCGAATTCGCCCATGTGAGCCGCTTGAGCGCCATGGGCGAAATGAGCGCGGCCATCGCCCATGAGCTCAACCAGCCGCTCACGGCCGTGACCAATTACGTCAAGGCGGCGCAGCGCTTCCTGAGCGCGGACAAGCCGTCCCCGGCGCAGATTCAAAGTGCCCGCGGTGCCG
>DATKPL010000245.1:0-4053 GCA_035524155.1 Rhizomicrobium sp. | reverse complement strand
CCGGGGAAGTGATGGCCAAGCAATTGGGCCGGCTCAGTGTCCAACGCATCGAGCTTAAAAGCCTCAATCCGGCGTTCGAAGACCGGGCTTTCGCGATGAACGATATCAGCTTCGTGCACCGGATAATCTGGGCGAGTCAGTAATGGTGGCCCCCTCCGGGTCATGGCCAAGACGCCCTACGGGTATCCCTGAAACATGCGGAGCTTGGTTTCGAACGCGTCGGCATCGTCGCGCTTCAACAGCGTGAGCAATTCCTGCGCCCGGGCGGCGACGAATTTCTCGTACGCGGTCTGCGGTGGTCCTTCGATCGCAGCGTTCAATTCGCTTTCGATCCGGGCGCGATAATGATCGACATCCAGGCCCGCCAGCGACAAAGCGATCTGGTAATGCACGGCCACATTGTGGGGCGCAGCGCGAACGGCGCGGTCGAATAGCGCCATGCCCTTCTCCAGGCCGGCGTCATAGACCTTGTTCGCCAGGAAAGCGCCGCCCACTCGCACCAGTTCGACATGCCAGCCCCCCAGGGCTGCAAGCGCGTATGGGTTATTGGGATCGGCCGCCAAAGCCTCGTCGAGCTGCTCCTTGGCCTGGCCCGGGCTGTTGTTCCAGCTGGCATGCATCACGCCTTGCAGGCGCGCTTCATAGCCCAGCGAAGTCGCCAGCCAGACGTGGCCGTCGGCGTTGTGCGCATCCAGCGCGATAGCGCGGCGCGCATCCTCTTCCGCGCGTTCCAGGCAGGAGAGACAAGGCTCGGGCCGGGTCATCGCGTCGGCCAGCGCGGCCCGCGCCGCGATCGCCAGGTCCTCGGCGCTGCGGCTCTCCTCGCCCCGGTGCATCGCGTCCTGGTAATGGCCCTGCGCATAGAGCGCAAAGAGCGCGCCGGTGTCAGCGGGCGACGACGCCAACGCCATCGCAAGCAGCGCCGCCTTCATGCCAGGAATTCACCGTTCAGCGCCTGGCGGATCAGCCGCGCGGTCTCGGCGCAGCCGAACAGGGCGGCGAAGGAGCCGAAGCGCGGACCCGCGGTCTGGCCGAACAGCACCTCGTACAGAGCGCCGAACCAGGCGCGCAAGGGTTCGAAGCCGTGCGTTTTGCCCACCTCGTACACCACATTCTGCACAAGAGTGCCGTCACGCTCGCCACCCATCGCCTCCAGACGCGTGGCCAAATCCGTCAGCGCCGCGCGTTCTTTCTCATCCGCCGCGCGATATTTTTTGGCCGGCTTCACGAAATCCTCGTAATAGCGCAGGGCATAGCCCACCAAGCGCTCCAGCCCCGGATTCTTCTCCGGCGACGCTTCCGGCGCATAGGCGCGGATGAAGCCCCACAGCACGTCGCGGTTGTGCGCGCCCGACGCGCTCACCAGATTGAGCAACAGCGCGAAGCTCACCGGATATTGCTCGTCCGGCACCTTGCCGCCGTGAATGAACCAAACCGGATTCTCCAGTCTCTCCGCATCGCTCTGGCCGGCGTGATAAGCGTCGAGCAGCGCGATGTAATCGTCCACCATCTTGGGGATCACGTCGAAATAAAGCCGCTTGGCCGCGCGCGGCTTCTGGAACATGAACAGCGCCAGGCTCTCGGTCGGGCCATAGGCCAGCCATTCGTCGATGGTGATGCCATTGCCCTTGGATTTCGAGATTTTCTGGCCCTTTTCGTCCAGGAACAATTCATAGACGAAATGCTCGGGCGCCTCTCCGCCGGCGATTTTGCAGATGCCGTCATAAAGCGGCGTCTGGGCCAGATGGTCCTTGCCGTACATCTCGTAATCCACGCCCAGGGCCGCCCAGCGCATGCCGAAATCCGGCTTCCATTGCAGCTTGCAATGACCGCCCGTGACGGGAACGGTTTCGAGACTGCCATCCTCCTCGACATAGGTGATGGTGCCCTTGGCCACGTCGCGGTCCACAACCTTGGCGAGCAGCACTTTGCCTGAGCGGGGACTGACGGGAAGGAAGGGTGAATAGGTCTGCTGCCGCTCTTCGCCCAGAGTGGGCAGCATCACATCCATCACTTCGTCGTAATGGGCCAAGACGCGCAGCAACGCCTGGTCGAAGCGGCCCGACTTGTAGGTTTCGGTCGCGCTCATGAATTCATAATCGAAGTGATAATGGTCCAGGAAGGCGCGCAGCCGCGCATTCATGTGCGCGCCGAAGCTGGCATGGCTGCCGAACGGATCGGGGATCGAGGTCAGGGGCTTGCCCAGATTGGCGGCGATCATTTCGGGTTGCGGCAGGTTGTCGGGCACTTTGCGCAGGCCGTCCATATCGTCGGAAAAGGCGATCAGCCGGGTGGGAATGTCCGACATCGCGGCGAAGGCCTGGCGCACCCAGGTCGTGCGCGCCACCTCGCCGAAGGTGCCGATATGGGGAAGGCCCGAGGGGCCATAACCGGTTTCCAGCACGACCTCCCCGACCGTGTTCCCGGCGGCGGCGCGGCGCCGCGCGCGCTCCAGAAGCTTGCGCGCCTCCTCGAACGGCCAGGCCTTGGCGGCAAGCGCCTGTTCCCGCAACTGATTCACGGCGATATTCACCTTTTATTAGGGCTATTCTTAAGCGTTTCGAAAGGGCGCGAAGCTAGGCTTTGGCAGGGGATAGCGTCAATGACTGCCAGTGCCTTGAGGGAGCGCGACGATGCGCGGCAAATCTTTGCCGGCCGCATAGACGTGCTTTATTCGCTGGGCCGGCACTATCTCTCCCTTCCCTTCGCTGTCCTCTGCGTCCCCGCCACCATCCTGGCCGGCCACGGCCTGGGCATTCTGCCGATCGCACCCCTGCTTTTGCAGATAGCGGTGGTGATCGCCGCCGAGCGGCTCACCGCGGCCTACAAGCGTCGTCCCGTCGACAGCGACCCGCATTTCTGGGCGCGCCGTTACACCGTGATCTCGGGCATCGCCGGCGCGATATGGGGCGTCGGCGCCTGGTTCTGGTTCGCCTGGGGCTCCTTCCCCGCGGAAGCCTATCTGGCGCTGGCTTTTCTGGGCATGACGGCGACCGAATTCATCGCGCGCGCGGCCTATCGCCCGGCCTATGCCGTGCACACCGTATTGGCGCTGGGCCCGCTGGTGGTCCTGCTCCTGATTCAGGGCGGCCTCTTCCCGGTCATGACCGCCGTCCTGGTGGCATTCTTCGGCGCCGTCCTGGTCAGCTACGCGCCGGGCATCGCCAAGCTGATCGATGAAGGCCTGGCGCTGCGCAGCGAGAATTCCGACCTGGTGATGCGGCTTCAGAACGAGAAGAACGAAGCCATCCTGGCGCGCGACAGCGCCCAGGCATCGGCTTTGGCCAAGGCCGCGTTCGTCGCCAACATCAGCCATGAATTGCGCACCCCGATGAACGCGCTCCTGGGCATGGCGCAGCTCCTGGAACGCGCCGATCTTCCCAAGCAACAGGCCGATCACGTCAAGGTGATGCTGGAAGCAGGACGCGGTCTTCAGACCTTGCTGGACGACGTGATCGCGCTCACGCGCGACGATGAGGATGCGCTGGAGGACGAGGATTGCGATCCCGTCCAGACCGCGCGCGCGGTGACAAGGCTGCTGCAGCCCCGCGCCTGGGAAAAGGGCCTGCGATTGACGCTCACCTCGGCGCCCGATCTGCCCCGTGTCGCCGCCGATCCCCGCCGCGTGCGCCAGGCCTTGCTCAAGATGGCCGACAACGCCCTCAAATTCACCGAGCATGGTTTGGTCGATATTCGTCTTGATCTGGACCGCAACGAATTCAACCAGCCGGTGGTGCGCTTCGCCGTCTCCGACACGGGCAACGGCGTGGCGCCCGAAGTGGCGCATCTTTTGTTCAAGCCTTTCTCGCCGGGCGATTCGTCCTATGCCCGCAAGGAGCAGGGCGCGGGCCTGGGCCTGGCCGTGGCCAAGCGGATCGTCGAACAGGCCGGCGGCGATGTGGGCTTCGAAAGCACCCGTGGCGAAGGCGCGTTGTTCTGGTTCACGGTCCCCGTCTCGGGTCAGGCGGGCGCCGGCAGCCAACCGGGTCCTGCCGCCGACACGCCCGCGGTGCCCCCGCACGGGCGCTCCTTCCTGATCGCCATTCCCGCCTC
>DATKPL010000244.1:0-2293 GCA_035524155.1 Rhizomicrobium sp. | reverse complement strand
TGGTTTGTTCCGCACTGGCCTCGCCCGCCATGGCCGCAACCGATTTCAGCGGGACCTACCATTCCGACGCGGCCAAATCGTCCTGGAGCAATGGCAAGTTTCCGAAAAATTTCAGCCTTACGATCGCGGTGCAATTCAAGGACAACAAGATCACCTACCATTCCGAGAATGCGAACAGCCCCGGGGCCAACTTGAATTACACCGCCCCCATGGATGGCACCGTCATCCCCATGGCGGGGAATGCCCGCTTCAATCAGATTTCCGTGAAGAAAATCGCGCCCAATGAACTCGAAATTCTCGAGATGAAGGACGGCGATGTGCTGGTCGCCGCCTACTGGGCCTTTGACCGCAACGGCAAAGGCTTTGTCCGGCGCGGCGTCGGCAAGGACGCGGACGGCAAAACGCATGAGTATGAGGAATTCTACACGAAACAGTGACGTTTTGCGCTATCGTCCCCCGATGGTGCAATACTTGGCCCGGCCGGACAGGCCGGGCCGCCTCTTTTGTGTCACCAGGGGTGTCGATTGCGTCCAAGTGAATGAGGATGGGTCGTTATGGCGCGCAGCCATGCCGGCCTTATTTGTACACAGGGGAGATTTCCATGATCCGCCAAAGCTTCGCCGTCGCGATCCTTCCGTTGCTGTTGTTGGGGCTGCCCACTTCCGCCGCCCCGGGGGAGAATCTTTCGCCGGCGGCAAAGCAGTGGTGGGCGGATGTCAGCTTTATCGCCAGCGACGCGAATGAGGGCCGGCAGACCGGTTCGGCCGGTTACATGCGCGCCGCCGATTACGTAATCGGGCGCATGAAGGCAGAGGGCCTCAAACCCGCCGGGAACGACGGCTTCCTGCAGCAAGTGACGTTCGAGCAGCAGGTGGTGGACCAGGATGCGTCGCGCGCCGCTCTGGTGGATGCGGATGGCTCGGAAGCGCCGCTCAAGGTTGGCGACGCGCTGCTCATCAGCCCTGGCGGCGAAGCGCGACCCCAAAGCGTGGACGCTCCGCTGGTGTTTGTCGGCTATGGCCTGGGCCTGCCCAAACAAGGTTATGACGACTTCGCCGGCCTGGATCTGAAGGGCAAGATCGCCGTGGTAATCAGCGGCGGACCCGACAATATCTCCGCCCCCATCAAGTCCGACGCGCGCGCCAACCGCGCGGCGGAATTGGCCAAGCTGGGCGCGGTGGGGATTATTAGCCTGACCACGCCGCATCAGGTCGAGATCTTGTGGTCGCGCCAACGCCTGATTTCCCATTCGCCGGGCATGTATCTGGCCGATGCGCAATTCCACACCGTGCCCGACGGCTTTTTCACCGCCACCGCCGACCCCGAACAGAGCGAGGCCTTCTTCAAAGGCAGCGGCCACAGCTTTGCCGAGATGAGCGCGCTGTCCGACGCCTCCAAGCCCGTGCCGCGCTTCGACTTGAAACCGCGTTTCAAGGCCACGGTCGCGGCCACGCGCACACGTCTCACCTCACCCAACCTGATCGCCAAGCTGGAGGGCCGGGACCCGAAACTGAAATCGGAATATGTTGTGGTATCAGCCCACCTGGACCATCTGGGCATCGGCGCGCCCATCAACGGCGACAAGATCTATAATGGCGCCATGGACGATGCATCCGGCGTTGCTGCGGTGCTGGATATCGCCCATCGCATCAAGAATGGCCCGCGCCCGCGCCGCTCGGTCCTGTTCGCGATCTTCACGGCGGAAGAAAAGGGCCTGCTGGGGTCGCATTATTTCGCCGCCAATCCCACGGTGCCGAAAAAAGACATTGTCGCGGATTTGAATTTCGACATGCCGTTGCCGCTCTGGCCGCTCAAGATGGTCTACCTGCCGGGCGAAACCGAAAGCACCCTGGGCGCCGATGCGAGGGCCGTGGGGGCCAAACAAGGCATCGAGGTGGTGCCGGACCCCAATCCCGATCGCAATGTCTTCATCCGTGCCGACCAGTACAGTTTCGTGCGGGAGGGCGTGCCCTCACTGTTCATGAAATTCGGCTTCCTCAAGAACACGCCGGAATACCAGATCGAGCATGACTGGCGCGCCAACCGCTATCACTCGCCGTCGGACGACCTAGAGCAGCCCGGCATTTTCAAGGAAGACGCAGTGAAGCTGGACGCCTATACCGCCGCGATCGCGGTTCGCGTGGCCAATGCAGATGCGAAACCCACATGGTTGCCGAGCAGTATATTCGGTCACGCGGGGGAATAAGCGGGGCGCTGAAATGCGCCAATAAGCCGAGACAGGGATTCAACGTCAAGTCATTGAAGAATATGGATTAATTTCCGATCCAGCGGC
>DATKPL010000243.1:0-4842 GCA_035524155.1 Rhizomicrobium sp. | reverse complement strand
CGGACACGGGCGTCAGCGCTTTTCTCACCGTGCAGGAAGGCTGCGACAAGTTCTGCACCTTCTGCGTGGTGCCCTACACGCGCGGCCCCGAACATTCCCGCGCTCCGGAAAGTATCGCGGCAGAAGCACGTGCGCTGGCAGCACGCGGCGCGCGCGAAATCGTGCTGCTCGGCCAGAATGTCAACGCTTATCGCGGCATCGATGCCAAAGGCATGGACTGGTCACTGGCGCGTTTGATCGAAGCGCTGGCGAAGATCGAAGAGATATTGCGCATCCGCTACACCACCAGCCATCCCCGCGACATGAGCGATGACCTGATCGAGGCGCATGGCGCTATCGCCAAACTGATGCCGTTCCTGCATCTGCCGGTGCAGTCGGGTTCGGACCGGGTGCTGGAAGCGATGAACCGCCAGCATACCGCCGACGATTATCGCCGCCTGATCGAGCGCATCCGCGCCAGGCGGCCCGACATGGCCTTCTCGTCGGATTTCATCGTGGGCTTCCCCGGCGAAAGCGATGCGGATTTCGAGGCCACGCTGCAACTGGTGCGCGATGTGGGCTATGCTCAATGTTTCTCCTTCAAATACAGCCCGCGTCCCGGTACGCCGGCCGCCGCGCAAAAGAAACAGATTGCTGAGAACGTGAAGGCAGAACGGCTGGATATTTTGCAGAAATTGCTTCTGGCGCAGCAGGACGATGCCAACAAGGCCGCGATCGGCTGCACCCTGGATGTGCTGTTCGAAAAGCCCGGCCGCAATGAAGGGCAGATCGTGGGCCGCACGCCGCATCTGCACCCAGTCCATGTGGACGCCCCTGCGTCACTGATCGGCGCCATTCGTCCCGTGCGGATCGAAGCCTTGATGGGCAACAGTCTCAGGGGCCGGCTGGTTTGAGCGCCCGCGCCAAATCCGGCCCGCGCAAGGGCGAACAGCTTCTTCTGGAATTCGGCAACAACAAGCTGATGGCGGCCTTGTCGGGCCCGCATCAGAAGAATTTCGCGCGGCTGGAGCAGCGCCTCTCGGTTCTCATCACCCAGCGCGGCAACCTCATCGCGCTCTCGGGCCCCGCAGACGCGCGCGCCCGGGTGGCGGCGATCCTGCGCGCGCTCTACGCGCGGCTGGAAGCTGGCGAAAGCGTCACCTTGGCCGAAGTGGATGCCGAGATTCGCTTCACCGATCCTGCCGCATCCGGGCGCGGCGCCAATGAAGGCGCGATCCGCACCGCCGGCAGCCGCGTGACCAAGCCGCGCAGTCCCGCGCAAAGCGCCTATCTCGATCTGATGCGCGACAACCCCCTGGTATTCGGGATCGGTCCCGCAGGCACCGGCAAGACCTATCTCGCCGCCGCGTTCGGCGCGCATATGCTGTTTCAGCGCCGGGTCGAACGGTTGATCCTGTCGCGTCCCGCTTTGGAGGCGGGCGAGCGGCTGGGTTTTCTTCCCGGCGACCTGAAGGAAAAGATCGATCCCTATCTGCGCCCGCTTTACGACGCGCTGTTCGATGTTCTGGGCGACCAGACCACGCGGCTGATCGATCAGGGCGTGATCGAAGTGGCGCCCTTGGCCTTCATGCGCGGGCGCACCCTGACCCGCGCCTTCGTGATCCTGGACGAGGCGCAGAACACCACCCCGGCCCAGATGAAGATGATGCTGACCAGGCTGGGCGAAGACAGCCAGATGGTGGTGACGGGCGATCCGTCGCAATCGGACCTGCCCGGCAATGTCGCCACTGGTCTCAACGAGGCGCTTTCCATTCTCAAGGATGTGGAAGGCGTGGGCATTGCCCGGTTCGCCGAGGCCGATGTGGTGCGCCACGCCCTCGTCAGCCGCGTTGTCGCCGCCTATAGTGCGCAGGGCAAATGACCGCCAAGGGCATTCTTGTGGTGGTGGACGATCCCGGTTGGCGCAGATTTCGCGGGCTTGTGCCCGGCCTCACGCGCGCCGCCGCCGCCGCCGCCAGGGCCGCCGGATTTCGCGGCGACTATTCCCTGACCGTGCTGCTTTCGAGCGACCGCAAGCTCAAATCCCTCAATCGCGATTTTCGTGGGCTGGACAAGGCGACCAACGTCTTGTCCTTTCCGGCCACGGCCAACAGGGACAAATACCGGGGCGATGTGGCGCTGGCATTGGGCGTGACCCGCCGCGAGGCGAAAGCGTCGGCCAAGCGCGTCGCCGATCACGCCACCCACCTGGTGGTGCATGGCGTCCTGCATCTGGCGGGCTATGACCATGTGCGCGTCCGTGACGCCAAGAAGATGGAAGCTTTGGAAATCAAAATCCTGGATCGTCTCGGCATCGCCAACCCCTATGAGGCGGCGGGATGAGCGACGTCTCCAACGGCCATCATCCGCCGCTGCTCAAACGGCTGATGCAAATCCTGCGGGGCGAGGATCCCTCCAGCGCCGCGATCCGCGAAAGCCTGGAAGAGGTGATCGAGGAAAGCGAACGCAAGGAGGCCGCCCTTTCCCAGCAGGAACGGGTGATGCTGGCCAATCTTCTGTCGTTCGGTGAGCTGAAAGTCTCGGACGTGATGGTGCCCCGCGCCCAGATCGTGGCGGCGGATGAAGAGACGCCTCTGGCGGAATTGATCAGCCTGTTCCGCGAGGCCAAGCATTCCCGCCTGCCGGTCTATCGCGAGAGCCTCGACGATCCCACCGGCCTGGTGCATGTGAAGGATGTGCTTGCCTTGCTCGAACCCGACGGCGTCAACGGCTATCGCCTCACATCGGCGTCCATTGCCCGCATCCGGCGGACGATCCTGTTCGTGCCGCCATCCATGCGCGCGCTGGATCTTTTGCTCAAGATGCAGACCAGCCATACCCATCTGGCGCTGGTGATCGACGAATATGGCGGCACCGACGGACTGGTCTCGATCGAGGACATCATCGAAGAGATCGTGGGCGACATCGCCGACGAGCATGACGAGGAAGCCCCGGCGCTGAAGCGCGATGCCGACGGTTTTGTCGCCGATGCGCGGGTCGAACTTGAGGATTTCAAGAACGAAACCGGGGTCGATCTTGCGACGTCCGAGGCGGACGAGGACGTCGATTCCCTGGGCGGGCTGGTCGCCTCGCTGGTGGGGCGCGTGCCGCAGCGCGGCGAAATCATCGCTCATCCGTCCGGCTATGAATTCGAAGTGCTGGAAGCCGATCCGCGCCGAATCAAGCGGCTGCGGATCCGCCGCGGCGAAGCTCATCCTCCGGCATGATGGCAGGACTTGATCGTTTGGGCGCCGGTGTGCGTGGCCTGAAGGGCTGGCGGCGCGTGGGTTTCGCGTTTGCCGCCGGCGCGATCTCGGCACTGGGTTTCGCGCCGATCGAATTTTTTCCCGCGCTGCTGTCGGGCTTCGCCGCGCTGGCGCTGCTGCTCGATGGGGCGGCGGCGGGCGCAAAGCCCTGGCGCGCCGCCGCACTGTGCGGCTGGGCCTTCGCCTTCGGTCAATATCTGATCGGCTGGCACTGGATCGGCTATGCCTTCATGGTCGATCCATCCGCCCATCTCTGGCAATTGCCGTTTGCCATCCTGTCCCTGACCGGTGGCTTGGCGCTCTATGCGGGTGTCGCTTGTGCGCTGGCGATGCTGGTGTGGCGGGACGGGGTTTCACGCCTTTTGATCTTCTCTGCTCTCTATGCCGCGGCCGAATGGGTTCGCGGCCATGCGCTGACCGGCTTTCCCTGGAATCTGCCCGCCTATGGCTGGGGCGCGTCCTGGGCGGTGATGCAAAGCGCATCCCTGATCGGCGCATATGGGTTGTCTTTCCTCACCATTCTTCTGGGCGCGTCACTGGCGGAATTCTTCAGCCGCCGCCGGGCCGCGCCGCTGGCGATGATCCTTTTGTTCGTCTGCCTTTGGGTCTATGGCGCGGCCCGCCTTGCTGGCACGCCCACCCCGAATGTGCCCGGCGTGGTGGTGCGGCTGGTGCAGCCGGACATTCCGCAGAACCAGAAATATGTGCGCCGCCTGGTGGCGCGCAACTGGCAAAGGCTGGTCTACCTGTCCGAAAAACCCGGAGCCGTCACCCACATCATCTGGCCGGAAGCGGCGCCCTCCTTCCTGCTCGACCGCTCCCCGGCGGCGCTGGACCAGATCGCGCTGATCACGGGAAGCAACCGCACCCTGATCACCGGCGCGGCGCGCGCGGTGGTAAGCGGGGGCGCGGCGCATTTCTATAATTCGCTCTACATCTTCGGGCCGGGCGGGAAGATCGAGGCGATCTACGACAAATTCCATCTGGTGCCGTTCGGCGAATATGTTCCCTTCGCGCCGCTGCTCAACCGCATCGGCATCACCAAGCTCACGGCCGGCGATACCGGCTTTTCCGCCGGCGACGGTCCGCACATCTATGCCGTGCCGAATGCGCCCGATGTCACACCGCTGATCTGTTATGAAATTATTTTCCCCGGTGAAGTGACGACAAATCATCGGCCTGGCTGGCTGGTGAACGTTACCGACGATTCCTGGTTCGGACCATGGGCCGGCCCCATGCAGCATCTGTTGATCGCGCGCGTGCGCGCCATCGAAGAAGGTCTTCCGATCGCGCGTGATGCCAACACAGGCATAACGGCGATGATCGATCCACTGGGCCGGATCGTGGCGCATCTCGATTTGGGACGCATGGATGCGATCGACGCGAAGCTGCCGCGCGCGTTACCGGAGACGCTCTATGTCCGCTTCGGCGATGTTCCCTTCGCACTGTTGTTGTTGGCGGCGGTCGCATTGGGATTTGCCAAGCCGGTACGTCGGGTTCCATCGGTCCGGAATTAATTCTTTCCGTTCCATGACGGTGCCGCTATTTTCCGGCGACTCATTGATGATGCCGTGACAAAAAAAGCCAACCCCATAGA
>DATKPL010000242.1:0-5373 GCA_035524155.1 Rhizomicrobium sp. | reverse complement strand
GACCAGGAAGCCGAAGGCCGGATGAACATAATCGTCGGCCAGCGCGTCCAAAGTGGTGATGCGGGGATGGGCCAGCGCCATTTCGCCCAGGGCCCGGACGATGAAGAACACCATCAGCCCGCCCAGCGCATAGGCGAACAGCAAGGCAGGCCCGGCGCTCTTGATGCCGGCGGCGGAGCCCAGGAAAAGTCCCGAGCCGATCGCACCGCCGATGGCGATGAACTGAAGATGCCGCGCGGTGAGCCCGCGCCGCCCCGGGCCGATCAGATGGGTCAGCCGCGTCTCGGATGCGGGCACAGCCTCGCCCTGGTTATCCCTGGTCACCCACCCGTCTCCCGCATCAATTCCTGTCCAGCTCTCTCAGCACGGCGCGGACCGGTGAAGCATCCAGGCCGGCCAGCGCGAGCGGCAGCGCAATCAATTCATAGTCGCCAGGCGGGACATGATCCAGCACCAGCCCTTCCAATATGCGCATATCAGGCGGCATGGCCAGATGTGCATCCATGGTCTTGGATGTCTCAGGATCGAGCGAAGGAGAATCGATTCCGATCAATATCACCTTGCGGGCCGCCAGCGTGGCGATGGCCCCGGCGCTCACTGCGGTAAAATGCTTCGGCCAATGATCTTTTGGAAATTGGTCAAAGGTGCGGAACAGCATCCTCGATACGCCCGCACTCCAGTGTTCCTCCACAAAGGAGGCGCTGATCGCATCCTTCTCGTCTCGTGCATCGACCAGACGGGCCGGGCCCAGATACGGCTCCAGCGCGAGCTGGTCGATGGGCGCGCCCGCAGGATCGTAATGCAGCGGCGCATCGGCATGCGCGCCCGAATGGGTGGAAAGCTCGAACGACGCCACATTCACCGGACTGCCGGCACCGTAAGCCCAACGTTGGCGGGTGTTGAAAGGCATGTCGCCCGGCCAAACCGGAAGCGATGGCCTGAGTCGTTGCGAGATGTCCCAAATCTTTCTGGAAAGCCCCATTTTTAGCCTTTCAGATGGGTCCCTCATCCATTGTGATGTTCTCCCATGGAGCGTGATTTGTCTCGGTTTGTCGCAGCATTCTTTCCTTGGTGCAGCGCAACAGAAACGGTTTGCTCTTTATACGCATTGGACAAGGCGAGGAAGAACAAAGGCTTGTTTGCCCACTTGTCCCGCATGCGGCATTCCTCGCGCGAAAAGCCAACCGCGTGTGGGGTATAATTGGCGACAGGCGCCCTCTACTTCCCCGTTATGGCGATTCCCGCTAGCCTTTTGTGATGTGGGTGAAGGGGCATCCCCGCATCCCGGCATGACAGCTTGGCTTTCCATGCTCCAACCAACAGGAGGGTTCTTAATGGCGCGGAGTGATTTGGATAAAGTTCTCGAGCATATCAACCATGATCGTCGCGACTTCTTCAAAGCGGCGCTCATCGGTGCGGCTATCGCGGCCCCGCTGATGACCACCCAGGCCATGGCGCAAAAGGAAGGCGAAGACCCGGGCCCCGGCGGCAAGTGCGATGACGGCCTGATGGTCAGCAAGAAGACCGGCAAATGCGCGGTGCCGAAAAAGAAGAAAAGCATGTGACAATGGCCGGTCCTTGGCTGCGCAATCGCGGCCAGGGATAATCGGTTATGTGATCGGCCGTGTGACTCCCTTGGACCACACGGCCGTTTCCTTTTTGAGTCCAAATGGCCAATCCCACCGTCAATCCCGTGATCTTGCTGTCGCCCGTGGAAGGCGGCTATGTCGCCTACGATCCGGCCGGGGACAATCTTCATCAACTCAACCCTGTCGCGGCCTTGATCGCGGAATTGTGCGATGGCACCAAAAGCGTCGAGGAAATCAGCGCGTTGGTGAGCCCGCTTGCCCCCGATCGAGAACCATCTGCCATCGCACGGTGGATCGATGAAGGCATGAAGGCGGGCCTTCTGGTCTGGGAAGGCAGCAAGCCCGCAGCGCGGCGGGAATTATCGGCGGCTGAACTTTCCACGCTCACCAAGCGCCTGCGGCAAGCCGGCAAAGTGCAGCCCGCTTATTTGTGCGGAAAACGCACGGTCGAACTTGCGCCCGAGGACTGGAATGCCTGGTATGATCTGGGCGAGATCGCCCAATGCGTCGGCAAACGCGACGAAGCGCGCGACGCTTACCAGAAATATTTCGACGCGCATCCCGAAGATGGCGAGATCGAACATCTCCTGACGGCATTGCGCGACGACCGGCCGCCGCCGCGCGCATCCGACCGGGCCATCCAGCACATCTACAAGAATTTCGCCGAGAGTTACGAATCGCGCATGTGCGACGACCTTAAATATGCCGGGCCTGAGCGATTGCAGGATGGCATCAAGGCGGTGATCGGCGACAAGAGCGGGCTTACCATGCTGGACCTGGGCTGCGGCTCAGGCCTGATGGGCGTCAACACCAAATGGCGCGCTGCCGAGCTCACCGGGGTCGATCTTTCGCCCGAGATGATCGAACTGGCGCGCGCCAGGAACATCTATGACCGCCTGGAAGTCGCCGAGATCACCGGCTGGCTCGATCAAGGCAACACGCCGTTCGATCTGATCGTGTGCAGCGATTGCCTGATTTATTTCGGCGACCTCGGTCAAATCGTGAAATCCGCGGCGCGGCGGCTGAAACCCGGCAGCGTGTTTGCCTTCTCGATGGAGTGCGGCAGGCAGTTCCCATTTCATCTCACCGACACCGGCCGCTACTCCCACCATCCCGATCATGTCCGCGAAGTCGCGGCACAGGCGGGCCTTGAGGTTATGCAGCTCAATGAAGCTTTTCTTCGCTACGAGTATGGCGAAGAAGTGATGGGGCTCTACGCAATCCTGCGCAAACCTGACTGATCACGCCAGGCGTGTGCGCGCGACCGCCTTCTGTTCCTGTTTCGGCATGATTTGCGTGGCCGGGACCGATGGCCGTGGCAGGCGCATGGCACGCTGCTCTGCCAGATGCACAGCCTTGGCCGTTTCAGGCAGGTGAGGAATATCCTGGCGGGGGGCATGGAAGGCGAACGCTGTCGTCAGGTCGCCGCAGGTGTCGCGCCGCCATTTGCTGAGATTGGGCACTTCCACGCCGAAACGCGCCTCCAGCAAGCGCAAGGTGGAGGTGTGATCGAAGGTAGTGCCGCAGACATAGCTGCCCCGACTGAAGGGCGAGACCACCAGGCACGGCACGCGATATCCCAACCCGACCGGCAGGTCGCCCACATATTCATTCGCCGTTCCCTTGGGCGGGGTGGGCGGGACCACATGATCGAACAGCCCGTCATTCTCGTCGTAGTTGATGATGAACGCGGTCTTGGCCCAGAGCCTGGGGTTGGACCAGAGCGCCTGCAGCAATTGGTTGGTGTGATCCTCGCCGGCGGCGGGAAGATAGTCAGGATGTTCCGACAGATGCGACAGCGGGATGATCCAGCTGACTTGGGGAAGATTGCCGGTCCTGATGTCCCACAGAAGCTCGTAGAAAGTCCGGTCCACCATCGCATTCTGGAACAGCGATGAATTCTCGGGCGCCTTCTGATACTGGGCAAAATACTTCAGGACATTGCAGCCATAATCGTCCCAGTCGTGATAGACGCGCCAGGAAATGCCCGCCCGCTCCAACCGTTCGGGATAGGTTTCCCAGCCGCGAATCTTGCGTTCGTCATTGTCGGTGGCGGGGCCGCCATGTTGCCCGTCGGGATCGATCGTCCCCGTCATCAGGTAATAGCGATTGGGATAGGTCGGTCCGAAGACCGAGCAATGGTAGCCATCGCAGATCGTGAAGGCGTCAGCCAGCGCATAATAATAAAGGAGGTCCGCGCGGGTGTGATAGCCCATCGTGAGCGGGCCGGCTTCGCCATCAGCTTTGCGGTGGGCGGGTATCCAATTGTCCATCGCTCCGCCATTCCAGGCCTCATGCTGCGGACCCCATCCATGATCGAGATCGTGCAGCCGTTGCGCATTGGTCTTCAGCGTGTCGAGGCGGAACGGAAGGATATAGCCGCCGGGTGTCAGGGCATCGGCCTGACGGAACACCGAACTGCCATCCGCCTTGCGGGCCGCGGGATCGTCAAAGCCCCGCACGCCGGACAGGGAACCGAAATAATGATCGAAGGAGCGGTTCTCCTTCATCATGATGATGAAGTGATCGATGTCGTTGAGCGTGGCGGGCCTGGGTGCTGCCGCTTGCGCGCCGGGCGCGATGGCGGTCATGGCCGACGCAGCCGCCCCCGACTGAAGAAAACGCCGCCGTCCGATGTCGATCATGGTTCCCCCATGCCTAAAGCGCAGCTATGGTCAAATATCATGACGGATTGATGTTGGCGGATGCAATCGCGCCGCCGGGGACATGGGCTGGATGAATCCGAACTGTCATCAAGCCTTAGTATAGCCGTGCGGGGCTCCGCCGGTTTACCTGATGTCTTCTCGACTCTTCGATCTGGCGGTGGTGGGCGGCGGCATCATCGGCCTGGCCCACGCCTATGTCGCGGCCAAGGCCGGAAAACGCGTCGCCGTGATCGAAAAGGACCCCCGCGCCAACGGCGCCTCGATCCGGAATTTCGGCTTTATCACTGTCACCGGTCAGGAGCGAGGTGACAGTTGGCGGCTGGCGCGCCGCACCCGGGATGTCTGGGCCGAAGTGGCGGCCGGCGCCGGATTTTCGATCGAGCAGCAAGGCCTCTATCTCACCACCCGTTCGCCGGAAGCGGTGGCTGTGATCGAGGCATTCCTTAAGACCGAGATGGGCGAAGGTTGCCGCCTTCTCTCGCCCGATGAATTTCACCGCCTGGCCTCCGGACTGGGCGGCCCCGATCTTCGAGCGGTTCTCCACAGTCCGCATGAACTGCGTGTGGAATCCCGCGACGTGATCCCCGCGCTCACAGCATGGCTGGAAAAAGCCTGGAACGTGGTTTTCTTCAACGAGACCATGGTGTTCGAGGCCGGTCCACCCCGGCTTCATACCTCGCATGGCTTGATCGAGGCGGAGGCCGTGGTGGTCTGTCCCGGCGATGATTTCGTCACGCTCTATCCCGAGCGGATTGCGCAATATGAGCTTCACCGCTGCCGGCTCTCCATGCTCAAGCTGGCCGATCCAGGATTCCGCCTGCCCGGCGCTTTGATGTCCGATCTCAGCCTGGTCCGCTATCGCGGCTATGCGGCGCTGCCGGAGGCGTGCGTCCTGGAAGAGAAACTGCGCATCGAGCAACCGCGTCATTTCGAGAATGGCGTCCATCTGATCGTGGCTCAGGGCGGCGACAATGGCCTGATCGTGGGCGACAGCCATCATTATGACCGGCTGCCCGCGCCTTTCGCGCTCGCTTCCGCCGAAGACGACATCCTGGATGAATATGTCCGCGCCACGGGCCAAACGCCGCCGCCGGTGATCGAACGCTGGACGGGGATCT
>DATKPL010000241.1:0-3317 GCA_035524155.1 Rhizomicrobium sp. | reverse complement strand
TTCAGGCGCCATGAAAATCCGCTCATTCCGGCGCCCGCGTGGCGCCCGGGAGCGGAGTTCAGAGGCGCATCGCGGTCTTGATCAGCATGTCCAGGCGCGTGAGGTCGAACGGCTTGGACAGGACGTAATTGGCGCCGCGCTTCGATGCCAATGTCAAAAGATGCTGGTTGCCGGAAATGGCGATGATCTTCACGCTGGGCCTGATCTTCCGCATCTGGGCGAAGGCGTCGAAGATGTCGAACTCGGGCATGATCAGGTCGGCGACCACCACATGCGGGTCCAGCAGATGCATCAGCCTGAGCGCGTCGGTGCCGCGCGCCGAGGATTGCACTTCATGGCCCATCAGGCGAAGGCCGTCCTGCAGCGCGTCGATCAATATGGCATTGTCGTCGATGATCAGGACCCTGTAACCGGCGGGGGTCAATCCGAGTCTTTGAGAAGAAGATCTGGCTGCCATATGCCTCGAATGGTGACCGCGGGCCGTTGCTGACGGCTTGCCCGCGATTCTGCGATCCTAGTCGATTAAATTGGCCGGACATAGCCGCCGACATCGCCAGGTTGCATGGATGAAGCCGTTCCATCGCGATCATGTGAGGTTCCGGTCATCAATCCATCGCCAATTGGCGATAGTTGATGGAACGAGGCGACAAAAGCCGCGTATGCACCGGCGGGGTTTTGCGGGGCGCGAAGTTTTTGAAAAGCCAGAAATATTACCGGGAGCGGGCGGCCTATCTCAGGTCCGTCGCCAGGACCGCGCAAACCCAGAAATTGCGGGAGTCCTGCCTTGAAGCGGCCCTGCAATTCGACGGATTGGCCCAGCTTGCGGCGCAAGAAGAGGCCGATGCCGACGAAGAGGATTAGCCAAGATTACGGAACTTTATAGAAATTCCCTTTACATCTCAACGGGTTCCATTGTACATCAATTTGGTGTTGTCCAGTTGATTTGCCGGGGGCGCGGCCGGTGGCCAAAAGTGTCAGTCAGTCGATGGAAGAATTGCGCCAGGAATTGGCGCAGATGAAGCAGCAGCTCGAACGGATGCGCCTGCAAGGCGATCTCTCCAATATCGATTTCCTGGAACGATGGATCGCCGACGCGGAAAAGGTTCTGGCGCGCTGGGATCACGCCGCCGGGTGATCTTGGGCTTCGTCCGTCCGTGACGGCGCCGCCTGCGGCAGGCTCGCCAGGAAATTGTGCGCCAGCGCGTGATAGATGGATTCACGCTGGAACAGCCGGCTCACGCCATAGCCGATGAAGGCCGCCATCATCAGCGGGATCACCATGGCATGGGCGTCGGACATTTCCTCGATGATCACGAAGGCGGTGATGGGCGCCTGCACCACGCCGGCGAAATAGCCGGTCATGCCCAGAAGCACGATCGCGCCGGTGGCGTGCGCGCCCAGGAGTGTAGCGATCAGGCTGCCAAGGCCCGCGCCCACCGACAGCGACGGCGAGAACAGGCCGCCGGGAATGCCCGAGAGCGTGGACGCCGTGGTGGCGATGAATTTGAGCGGCGCGAAGCTCAGGGCCAGCGAATGGCCTTCGACCGCGCTTTTCGCCGCGTCATAGCCGGTGCCGTACGTCATGCCGTGGCTCAAGAGCCCGCACAGCGCCACCACCAATCCGCAAGCCAGCGCCCACAAAAGCGAGCGGCGCATGGGCTGGCGCGCGGACCATTCCTTCATCCGCTGCAAGCCGTTCACCACCGCTGCGGAAAAGATCGCACCCAGAACGCCGCCCACCACGCCCGCGATGGGAACGGCCAGCCAGTCCAGCGTGCCCGAAAGCGTCGAAGTGGAATGGCCGAAATAATTGTAGTCGCCCACCATCGCCAGCGAGGCGAGACCGGCCAGGATCACCGCCATCAGCACCAAGCCGCTGGTGCGGCTTTCGAAGGCGCGGCTCATTTCCTCGATCGCGAAGACGATGCCGGCGAGCGGCGTGTTGAACGCCGCGGCCACGCCCGCCGCCGATCCCGCCAGGATCAGGCCTTTCTCGCGCCCCATTCCGCCCAGCTTGGCGGCGGTGAGCATGATCGACGCGCCCACCTGGACGGTGGGGCCTTCGCGGCCGATCGAGGCGCCGGTCATAAGCCCGATCAAGGTGAGCAGGATTTTTCCCGCCGTCAGCTTCAGGGACAGAAAGCGGCCGCGGATGCTGTCGTCCTTCAAGGTGCGCGCGGCGATGGCCTGGGGAATCCCGCTTCCTTCCGCGCCCGGAAACACGGCGCGGGTGAGCCAGGCGCAAAGCACGAAACCGGCCGGCGTGATGATCAGCGCCAGCCAGGGCGAAACCAGCATGGCATCGAACAGATCCTGCGCCCGGTTGGCGGCCCAGGCGAAGGCCACCCCGATCACCCCCACCGCGATGGCGCCGCCCCAAAGGACCAGGCGCATGCCCCATTGCCGCCCCGACAGAAGCATCGGGCGGTGGCGGCGGAACCAGTGGAATCGCGCGTTCATGCGGGTGCTGTAAAGCAGCAGCGCGCCCGCTTCAACGCATTCCCGTCATGAACTTTTTTGAACCTTGGTCGGGGAGGGAGTTACCTATTCATTCTGCATGGCGACCAGGGCGCCAAGCGTCCTGTCGCTGAGAACCTGGGTCCCGGTTTCGCTGCCGCCCTGAGCCGCATTGGACGTGTTGGTGGAAGGGTTGGCCGCACCCTTGGCCGCCTGTTCGTTCGACTGGATGCGCGACATCGCCGACGTCAGATACGGGCTGACATTCAAGGCGGCCATGCTGTTCACGGACATGAAACTCTCCCACTTGGCGCCGGATATTCTGGGCGCCAAAAACGCCTGCAAGATAATCGGCGACTGCCCCATGGACCAACCAACATCGGATTTAAGGTTATCGAGTGGTTCACCGCGCCCACCGATGCGATCTAAGCGATTGAATCGGGCGGTTCTGTGGCCTGGCCTGTTAACCATGGCGCGCGCGTTGGGCGCGGATTGCCGCGGTTTTGCGGGCTTTACGAGATGCGCGGAGCGGGCGGGAACGTAATGTTGAAAAGCGCAGGCATGAAAAATTCGAGAGTTCCCGCTCACGCTGCCGGATAATTGCGGAACGCGCGCGACCAGTCCTGGAACAGGCGCATGCCTCTCAGCGCCAGCACGACCAGCGACGCGACAACCAAAAGCGCATAGGCGACGATGAACCACTCATTCTCGGAAAGCATGATCGAGCCGACGGTCAATCCGGCGGGAACGCCCAGGGCCGGGGCGAGCAATTGCGCGACCAGCCTTTCGGATGTGAGAAGCAGAAGAGCGGCGATGACGAAAAGCGCGGCACCGGCAAGAAACATGGCTTTCCCTTTGCG
>DATKPL010000240.1:0-2508 GCA_035524155.1 Rhizomicrobium sp. | reverse complement strand
GGCGTCGCTGGAAAGAACGGGAAGACCGCGGCTGCTCATAAACCCCTCGAATCCGGACGGTATAACCGAAACGCCGATAGCCGGCGCCCAGCACCCGAACCGCCCCAAGAAGACGAAGTGGTTACGGGTTTCTACTTATTCAATCCCCTCAATGCCTCGACCAACAGCGCGAAATCCGTGGGCCAGGGAGACTCAAAACGCATGGTCTTGTGCAGGGTGGGATGCTGGAACCCCAGCACAAAGGCGTGCAGCGCCTGGCGGGGAAAATTGGCGGCCGCGGCGAATGCCACTGTTTCCGCCGGGGTCTTTGGCCGGGGCGCCTGGCGAGCCCGTCCATAGGACGGATCACCGATCAGGGGGTGGCCCAGATGGGTGAGATGGACCCGGATCTGGTGGGTGCGCCCGGTTTCCAGCCGGCATTCGATCAGGGATGCGAATGGCCTGGCGTCCGGTCCGAAACGCTCGATCACGCGATAGCGCGTGCGCGCCAGCTTGCCGCCGCCGCGCAACACCGCCATGCGCTTCCTGTCGAAGGGATTGCGCCCGATCTGGCCTTCGATCACGCCATCGCCCAGGCGCGGACTGCCCCACACCACGGCATGGTAGGCGCGCTCGATGGTGTGGTTGGCGAATTGCTTGGCAAGGCTTCCCATCGCCCGCTCGGTCTTGGCCGCCACCAGCAATCCCGATGTGTCCTTGTCCAGGCGATGGACGATGCCCGGGCGTTGTTCCCCGCCGATGCCCATGAGACTTGCGCCGCAGTGAGCGATCAGGGCATTGACCAATGTGCCGTCGGGATTGCCAGCCGCTGGATGCACCACCAGACCCGCAGGCTTGTCGATCACGATCAGGTCCTTGTCCTCATAGATCACGTCGAGCGGAATATCCTGGCCGCGTGGCGTTGCGGGCACCGCTTCAGGCACGGCGATGATATAGGTTTCGCCCCCTTTGACCCGGTGATTGGCGTCTTTTATCGTCCTCGTCTCAAGCGTCACCGCGCCCTGATCGATCAGGGCCGCCAGCCGCGAGCGGCTGAGATCGGGCAATAGCGCCGCCAGCACGCGGTCAAGCCGCTGGCCCGCCTGGTCGGGCGGCACAAGAATGGATACGGGACTTTCGGTCATGGACATCGGGCAAGAGAATAGCGCAGCGCGGAGGGGGTCAACTTATCGCGCCGTCTTGACTGCCGTCATCATCCTCAGCGCGCTTTTCGTCGCGGGCATCGTGGCGCTGATTTTCGGCTTCATGCGCCAGTATCAGATTTACCGGGGCGGGAATCATGCCGGCACCGGCATGACGGCAGAGGCCGCGCCCGCTTTGATCCAACTGGAGCCTGGTGCGCGCATTGTCGCGGTCAAAACCGACGCCAGCCACCTGATCCTGCAACTGGCCACATCGAAGGGCGATCAGGTCGAAGTACTGGACCTTGCCACCGGCAAGCTGCTGTATCGGGTTGCGCCGCATCCATGAAACTGGTCCTGCCGGCAAAGTTGCGGGCGCGGATCGAGAGCGAGGCGCGCGCCGCTTTCCCGCGTGAATGTTGCGGATTGATCGAAGGCGTGCGCGAAGCCGATGCCGCGCGAGGCCTTGGGCTTCATCCCGCGCGCAATATCGCCGCGCGCGCCGACCGCTTCGAAATCGACGCGGAAGACCATTTCGCGGCCTTGAAAGCGGCCCGCGCGCATGGCTGCGTCCTGATCGGCTGCTATCACTCCCATCCGAACGGACAAGCGGTGCCCTCCGCAACCGATCAGCATGGCGCGGGTGAAGAGGATTTCCTCTGGCTGATTGCCGGCCTGTCCGGCAGCGAGGCGCCGGTCACACTCGCGGCTTTTGTCTATTCCGCCGCCGGTTTCTTGCCGGCGGAGCTTGCCAGTCCGACCGGCGCGGATTTGGTCACGTCGTCGGTGAAGGCGCGGAACTGACCATCGTCCATCAGCACATCATGCACGCTGACGGTGGCCAGAAGCTTGCCGCTCTCATCGGCAATCTCGATCTGGCGCGGGCCGAGCGAGCCGCCATGCAGCAGCCTTTCGCCCAGCATTTCGCGGTTGGAACTCACCGCCTCGGCGCGCGCCGCGTCCAGGTCGGGCAATTCCTGACCCTCGCGGTCGCGGCTGGTGGCGCCATCGGCGCCCTTCACGTGAAAGAAGTATCGTGCCATGTCCTTGGAACCATTCGGTTTCCTTGCAGAATCCAACGGCCCAACAAAGGCTATGTTCCGGTCCCGTTTTGCAGAGGGGCACGATTTACGGAGGAACTTGCCCGCCGGAACCGGGCTCGCGTATAAGCGCCTCCCGCTTGCTCCCATCGTCTAGCGGTTAGGACGCGGCCCTCTCAAGGCTGAAACCGGGGTTCGATTCCCCGTGGGAGCGCCAAAATTAAATTCCGCCTTTGATTTTTCGGGCAAAATTAAAGCAATCGTCCCACCCACGGATTTCGGAACTGTGTGTCTGAGGCCTCAGGTCATGCACCAATGCATTAGAGTGCGGCTCGCATACACCAGAT
>DATKPL010000239.1:0-4185 GCA_035524155.1 Rhizomicrobium sp. | reverse complement strand
AAGTGCCGGAAGAGCTCAAGGGTTCGGTCTACATGAATCTGGGCAATATGCGGGTCGGCGACCTCAGCCCGGAAATCCAGAAGGCGCTTGCCAACACCCATTCCGGCGAGATGGCCCAGCCCTTGATGTCCACCCAGGGCGTGGAACTGATCGCACGCTGCGACAAGAAGGTCGTGGTCCAGACCGCCTATACGATGCCGAGCCGCCAGGAGGTGGAAAACATGCTGTTCGATCAGCAGATTTCCGCCATGGCGCGCCGCTATATGCGCGACCTCAGGCGCGGCGTCGATGTCGAAGTCAGGTAATCGCGATCTCCCGATCCTGATCACCATGGGCGAGCCCTCGGGAATAGGTCCCGAGATCGCGCGGGCGGCCTTCGATGAATTGGGGGGTCGGATCGGCAACCATCCGCTCCAATTGGTGGGCGATGCCGCCGTTTTTCCCGGCCGTGACGTCATTCCTACCAAAGCGAAAACCGACGCCAAACCGGGCAGGCCGGATCCTAGAAATGCCGCCGCCGTGATCGAGGCGATTGAGACCGCGGTAAAAGCCTGCCTTGCCGGTGAAGCGGCGGCGCTGGTCACGGCGCCGATCCATAAAGCAGTCCTGAAAGAGGCGGGTTTTCCCTATCCCGGTCATACCGAATTCCTGGGCTTCCTCACAAAGGCGCCGCGCGCGGTGATGATGCTGGCGAGCGAGAAGCTGCGTGTGGTTCCGCTCACCATCCACACGGCTTTGGCCGAAGTTCCGAAAGCCATTACCAGGGATGCGATCCTGGAGACCGCGGAGATCATCCTCGCCGCTCTGGCGCGGGATTTCGCGGTTCCCCGACCGCGCCTCGCCGTGGCCGGGCTCAATCCCCATGCCGGCGAGGAAGGCATGCTGGGGATGGAAGAGAAAAAGACGATCGCGCCGGCCGTCGAAGCCCTCAAAGAGCGCGGTCACGATGTGATCGGCCCCTTGTCCGCCGACACCTTGTTCCATGACGAAGCGCGCAAGCGCTATGACGCGGTGCTCACCATGTATCACGACCAGGGCCTGATCCCGATCAAGACCCTGTCTTTCTGGGACGGCGTGAATGTGACCTTGGGGCTTCCCGTTGTGCGCACCTCGCCCGATCACGGCACCGCCTTCGATATTGCGGGCAAAGGCAACGCCGATCATCGCAGCATGATCGCAGCCATCCGAATGGCGGCGGCGATTACCGATGCGCGAGCAGGATCGCAGTGAGCCGCGATGGCCTGCCGCCATTGCGCGAGGTGATCGCGGCCCACGATCTCGCGGCCAAGAAATCGCTGGGCCAGAATTTCCTGCTCGACCTCAATCTCACCGCCAAGATCGCGCGCGCGGCGGGCGCCGGTGACGGCGGGCTTTTCTACGAAGTGGGGCCTGGTCCCGGCGGCCTCACACGCGCCCTCCTGCAGGAAGGCGCAGACAAGGTGATCGCGGTGGAGCGCGACCAACGCTGCCTGCCGGCGCTGGAAGAGATCGCCGCCGCTTATCCCGGCAAGCTGGAAATCATTTCCGCCGACGCACTGGAACTGCGTGAAGAGGCGATTATTCCCGCAGGCGCGCATGTCGCCGCCAATCTGCCCTACAATGTGGGGACCGCGCTTTTGATCAAATGGCTGACCGTGGATGCGTGGCCGCCCTGGTGGGCCAGCCTCACCCTGATGTTCCAGCGCGAAGTGGCGATGCGCATCACCGCGAAACCCGGCTCCGAACATTATGGGCGCCTGGCGGTTCTCGCCGGCTGGCGGACGCGCGCCAAAATCCTGTTCGATGTGAATCGCAGCGCCTTTGTTCCGCCGCCTTCGGTTACTTCGTCCGTCGTCCGGCTGGAACCCCTGCCCCAGCCGCTTGCGCCCGCCGACCTCAAAAAGCTCGAAGCCGTCACCGCCACGGCGTTCGGCCAGCGCCGCAAGATGCTGCGCCAGAGCCTGAAAGCGCTGGGCGGGGAGGCGCTGCTGGAGAAAGCCGGGATCGATCCCACCGCACGGCCCGAAGACCTCAGCGTGATCCAGTTCGCCGCCCTGGCGCGCGCCCTAATGCGCTAATTTGCTGACGAAGGCGGGAATGCCGGTGGCGCGGCTGCGCTTCATGCGCTCGGCCGCCAGGATGGTCTGGATTTTCGCCACAGTGCCGCCGAGATCGTCATTGATCACGACATAGTCATACTCGGCCCAGTGGCTGATCTCGTTGCTGGCCCGCGCCATGCGCCCTGCCACCACATCCTCGGAATCCTGGGCGCGGGCGCGCAGCCGCCGCTCCAGTTCGGCGTGGCTGGGCGGCAGCACGAAGATGCTCACCAGATCGTCGCCCGCCTGCTGGCGCAGTTGCTGAGTGCCCTGCCAGTCGATGTCGAACAAGACATCGCGGCCCTTGGCCAGCGCCATCATCACCGGCTCCTTGGGTGTGCCATAATGGTGGCCGAACACCTGCGCATGCTCGAGAAAACCGCCGCCCCTGGCCATGCCCTGGAACGAACTGGGAGAGACGAAGAAATAATCCTTGCCTTCTACTTCGCCCTGGCGCGGCGGACGCGTGGTGACCGACACGCTCATGGTGACCGCCGGCTCCAGTTCCAGGATGCGGCGCGACAAGGTGGTCTTGCCCGCGCCCGACGGCGAAGACAGGACCAGCATCAGGCCCCTTCGCTCGATCTCATTCGACATTCTGGGCCTGCTCGCGGAATTGATCGATGATGGCTTTCAGCGCCAGGCCCACGCGGGTGAGCGCGATGTCGGCGGATTTGGAACACAGCGTGTTGGCTTCGCGGTTGAACTCCTGGGCCAGGAAATCAAGCTTGCGGCCCACGGCCTCGCCGCTCTTCAGCAGCGCACGCGCATCCTGGACATGCGCGCGCAGCCGGTCCAACTCTTCCCGGATGTCGGCGCGGGTGGCGAGCAGTGCCACCTCCTGCGCCAGCCGCTCGGGTGCGACCTGGGCATTGCCCGCCAATTCCTGGATCTGTGCCGTCAATCTCTGGCGCAAGGCTTCCGGCTGCGCTGCGGCCAGGCCGTCGGCTTCGTTCACCAGGCGCGCGATCTCATCCATCTGTGCGGACAAGAGGCCTGCCAGCTTGGCGCCTTCCGTGAAGCGCGCCTTGACCAAAGCATCGAAGGCCGTGGCAAGACTTTTCAGGATCGCGGCGTCACGATGGCCCCGCGCCACCGGATCGAGAATGGTCTCCTCTTGCACGATGACGCCCTTCAGCGCCAAGAGGCCGTCGATGCGGGCCGGTGCCAGACCGGTCTCGGCGGCGACTTCGCGCGCCAGCTTGACCGCGCTCGCCAGCGCCACCGGGTCCACCGTCAGTCCGCGCGTGGTGCTGTCCGTTTCGACCGACAGGCTGATCTGGAAATTGCCCCGCCGGAAGCGTTCCGCCGCCATCATGCGGGCGGGCTGTTCCAGCGAATCGAATCCCGGCGGCGTGCGCAGCCGAAGCTCCAGGCTCCGGCCATTGACGCTTTTGGCTTCCCACCGCCAGCGCAAGCCGCCATGGCTGCCCGTGCTTTCGGCGAAGCCGGTCATGCTGCCGATGGTCATACGATTCATCTCCGAAGGTGCGGGAATGTAGACAGGCCCCGCTCACCTGTCACCTTGTCCTGGCGCGGCTGTGCCTGGTCTTTTTAGGAGCCTCCGCAGGCGGCGGCTGAGGTGCAGCGTCCGGGTTCTTGGCGCGCTCGAGGGCGCGCCAGGCCGCGACATTGCGCAGATGCTCCGCTTCGGTGGCGGCGAAGACATGGCCGCCTTTGCCGTTGGCGACGAAATAAAGATCGCTGCTGTCTTCGGGCCTGAGCACCGCCGAAAGCGAATCCTTGCCCGGATTGCAGATCGGGCCGGGCGGCAGGCCGGGGATCACATAAGTGTTGTAGGGGGTCGCGCCTTCGATCTCGCTTTCATAGATCGGCCGGCCCAGGGGATAACCCTTGCTGACGCCATAGATGATGGTGGGATCGGATTGAAGCTTCATGCCGGTCTTGAGCCGGTTGAGGAAAACCGCGGCGACATGCCGGCGCTCCTCGGGAAGCGCGGTTTCCTTCTCCACGATCGAGGCCAGGGTTACCGCCTGCTCCGGCGTGGTGAATGGCAAATTGTCCGCGCGGGCCGCCCATTGCTGGGCAAGGAATTTCGTTTCGGCCTTTTCCATGCGGGCAAGAAGCTCGCGCCTGGTGGTACCGC
>DATKPL010000238.1:0-3912 GCA_035524155.1 Rhizomicrobium sp. | reverse complement strand
CACTCCACCAGCGACGATCCCACCCGCTATCGCCCTGCCGATGAAGCCAAGGCCTGGCCGTTGGGCGACCCCATCGAACGGCTCAAGCGCTATTTGATCGGATTGGGTGAATGGGACGAAAAGCGTCACGTCCAGTTCGAGGCCGAGTTGACGGAAGAAATCCGCACCGCGGTGAAGGAAGGCGAAGCGGTGGGCACGTTGGGCCAGTCCAAGCCGCCGGTGAGCGAGATGTTCGAAGGCGTGTTCGAGCGTCCCGATTGGCGGGTCAGCGAACAGAAGCGCGAGCTGGGACTCTGACCATGCCATCCATGAGCATGATCCAGGCCTTGAATTCCGCGCTCGATGTGATGCTGGGCGAAAATCCCGATGTCCTCATCTTCGGCGAGGACGTGGGCTATTTCGGCGGCGTCTTCCGCGTCACCGACGGGCTTCAGAAGAAGCACGGTCTCAAGCGCTGTTTCGATACGCCGATCTCGGAAGGTGGCATCATCGCCGCCGCCATCGGCATGGGCGCCTATGGCTTGCGCCCCGTGGCGGAAATCCAGTTCGCCGATTACATCCTGCCGGCCTTTGATCAGCTGGTGTCGGAAGCGGCGCGCCTGCGCTATCGCTCCAACGGAGAATTCTGGGCCCCCATCACCGTGCGCGCACCCTATGGCGGCGGCATCTTCGGCGGCCAGACCCATAGCCAGAGCCCTGAAGCCTTGTTCGCCCATGTCACGGGTCTATGCACGGTGATCCCGTCCAATCCGTACGATGCCAAGGGCCTCTTGATTTCCAGTATCGAGAGCAACGATCCGGTGATCTTCCTGGAGCCCAAGCGCATCTATCATGGCCCCTTCGACGGTCATCACGAAGCGCAGGTGAAGCCTTGGGCGGGCCATCCCTTGGCTGAAGTGCCTACCGGCCATTACCGCGTTCCCCTGGGCAAGGCGCAGATCCTGCGCGAAGGCAATGACGTTACCGTGCTGGCCTATGGCACGATGGTGCATGTCGCCAACGCGGCCATCGAAGAATCCGGCATCGACACCGAGCTGATCGATCTGCGCTCCATCGTGCCATTGGACATCGAAACGATCACCCAATCGGTGAAAAAGACCGGACGCTGCGTGATCGTGCACGAAGCCTCGCGCTTCGCCGGCTTCGGCGCCGAGCTGTCGGCCCTGGTGCAGGAACGCTGCTTCTGGAACCTCAAATCGCCCATCACCAGGGTGACGGGTTGGGACACGCCCTATCCTCATGCCTTCGAATGGGATTACTTTCCAGGGCCTGCCCGCGTGATCAAGGCGCTCAAACAGATCATGGAGGCTTAAAGACCATGGGCCAGTATCTGTTTCGTCTGCCGGATATCGGCGAAGGCGTGGCCGAGGCCGAGATCGCGGTCTGGCACGTGAAGGTGGGCGACCACATCAAGGAAGATCAGCCGCTGCTGGACGTGGTGACCGACAAAGCCACGGTGGACATGTCCTCGCCCGTCGAAGGCACTGTGACGGCGCTGCATGGCGAAGTGGGCGCCAAGGCCCCGGTAGGTTCGGTGCTGGTGGAGTTGGACGTCGCCGGCCAGACGCAACAGCCCATGGCCGCTACCAAGGCTCAGCAGGATGTCGCGCAGAATGCCCGTGCCGGGGAAGAGAAGCCCACCGCGAAGCCGGTGGTGGCGCACAACGACAATCCGCCGGCCGCATCGCCCGCCACCAGGCGCCAGGCGATGGAAATGGGAATCCCGTTGGAAGACGTGAAGGGCACCGGGCCCCGGGGTCGCATTCTGCCGGAAGATCTGGAGCGCTATCGCGGCGCCAAAGCCGGCGCGAAGGCCAAGGCTCCTGCCCCCAACGGCGTGGAAGAGATCAAGATAATCGGCGTGCGCCGCCAGATCGCCGATCGCATGAGCCAATCCAAGCGGCAGATTCCCCATTTCAGTTATGTGGAAGAGGTGGACGTCACCGAGCTAGAAAGCTTGCGCGCCGATCTCAACGCCCATCGCCGCGAGGATGAACCCAAGCTCACCCCGCTGGCCTTCATGATGCGGGCGGTGGTGAAACTGATCCCGGACTTTCCCAACATCAATGCCCATTACAACGACTCCGATGGCGTGCTCAGGCGCTATGGCGCCGTCCATATCGGCATCGCCGCCCAGACGCCCAATGGCCTGATGGTGCCGGTGGTGCGTGATGCACAGGACCGCGATCTTTGGGGTTGCGCCCGCGAACTCTCGCGCCTCAGCCAGGCTGCCCGCGACGGCAGCGCCCGCCGGGACGAGCTGGTGGGTTCCACCATCACCCTGACCAGCCTGGGCACCTTGGGGGGGATCGCCGCCACGCCCATTATCAATTATCCCGAAGTGGCGATTATCGGTCCCAACAAAATTGTCGAGCGGCCTGTGGTCGAGGGCGCATTTCTCACGCGCCGCAAGATCATGAACGTGTCATCCTCCTTCGATCACCGGATCGTGGATGGGCATGACGCCGCCCGCTTCATCCAGCAATTGAAACGCCTGTTGGAACATCCCGCGCTTATTTTCCTCGACTGAGATTTCATGACGGACGCCACGCCGCCCCAGGAACAGCCCGCCATCCGCATCATCGCCATGCCGGCGGATGCGAATTACTATGGTGATGTGTTCGGCGGCTGGCTGATGAACATGATGGATTTGGCGGCTTCCAGCGTGGCCTGCCGCGAAAGTGGCGGCCGCGCCGTAACGGTGGCGATCGATGCCGTGGCTTTCCATCATCCGGTCCATATCGGCGACGAAGTCTCGGTCTATGCCAGGCTGGCGTCGGTGGGCCGCACGTCGATGAAGATCGCGGTGGAGGCCTGGCAGCGTGCCTTGGAGGGTGCCGCCAGCACACGCGTGACCTCGGCCACCTTCACTTTCGTGGCCGTGGATCAAACCGGCAAACCGCGGCCCGTCACAAGGAGGGTTTGATTGAGCGCGCATCTGGATTTCGGCCTGGGCGAAACCGCGGACATGCTGCGCGAAACGGTGCGCCGCTTCGCCAGCGAGCAGATCGCGCCTTTTGCTGCCGATTATGACGCCACCAACAAATTCCCCCGTCATCTCTGGCCGGAAATGGGCGCGCTGGGCCTGCACGGCATCACCGTGGAAGAGGAATTCGGCGGCCTGGGCCTGGGCTATCTCGAGCATGCCGTGGCGATGGAAGAAATCTCCCGCGCCTCCGCCTCTGTCGGCTTGAGCTATGGCGCCCATTCCAACCTCTGCGTCAATCAGATCCGCCGTTGGGGCAATCCCGAACAGAAGCGCCGCTACCTGCCCAAGCTGATTTCCGGCGAGCATGTGGGCTCGCTCGCGATGTCGGAGGCGGGCTCGGGTTCGGATGTGGTGTCCATGCGGCTCAAGGCCGAGAAGCGCGGCAATGACCGTTATGTGCTGAACGGCACCAAATTCTGGATCACCAACGCGCCGGAGGCGAACACGCTGGTGGTCTATGCCAAGACCGACATGAACGCGGGGGCCAAGGGCATTACCGCCTTCCTGATCGAGCGCGAGATGAAGGGCTTCTCGACGTCGCAGAAGCTGGACAAGATGGGCATGCGCGGCAGCGACACCGCCGAATTGGTGTTCCAGGATTGCGAAGTCCATGCCGAACAGGTGATGGGCGGAGAAGGCAATGGCACCAAGGTGCTGATGTCGGGCCTGGATTATGAACGCGTGGTGCTGTCGGCGGGCCCGCTGGGCATCATGCAGGCCTGTCTCGATGTGGTCTTGCCCTATGTGCGCGAGCGCCAGCAATTCGGCGTACCGATCGGCTCGTTCCAACTGATGCAGGCCAAGGTGGCTGACATGTATGTGGCGCTGAATTCCGCCCGGGCATACGTTTATGCCGTCGCGCGAGCTTGCGATGCCGGCAAAGCCACGCGCTTTGATGCGGCGGGCGCGATCCTGCTGGCGTC